>NZ_JAHRFA010000139.1:0-10999 GCF_020883045.1 Microcoleus sp. CAWBG58
GTCTTTTAAAATCGTCAAATTTTTGTTTGAGTTTTTCACCAAGGAACATAAATTTAATTTCCCCAAAATCAATCAGTACACCTATACTACCGATACATAGAAAATGATTTAGGATTGCTATAGTCCTGAATTAAATCCGATTGAAAGATTATGGGAGCATACAAAAAAAGACCTCAAATGGGAAAATTATCCCAGTTTAGATAAACTCAAAGAACAGGTAAATACAATCATTAAATCTCTCACGAACGAGGTAGTTTTATCACTCTGTGGCTGGGACTATATCCTTGAAGCTACATTAAGTGCAACTTCATAGTGAATTGGTATAACTATGATATCATAACGGGTAGCACTTGGGTAGCCACCATGATTAAAGAAAGATTAAGTATTCGCATTGCTGTGAGTCGGTTAGAGAAGTTGCGGAGAATTGCCAAACAGAAAGAAAAAACAATGACCCAGCTTGTAGAGGACTGGATTGATACACTCAAAGAGGAAAAGCCGTCCTAGAAGGACGGGGCTTTAGACCCAGTTTTTTGGTAAAATACGTCACAGCGGCTAAAAAAATCTGCCAGTTTAGTTGACAAAAATCAAAATGAACAGTGTCTTTTCTCCCGTCCAACAGTTTCTAATTACTTGGTTGCTAGTCCTAGTGACGGGATGGTTCACCCTAACTGCTGTCAGTTATGTTGGGGAACTGGTCAGCATTTTAGTAACAGCGGGACTGATTGCATTTTTATTAAATTATGCAGTAATTAGACTGCAAGTATTTTTGCCGCGAGGAGTAGCTGCGGGGCTAGTTTATTTAGTGGCGGGTGTGGTAGTAGTAGTAATTGGTCTAACTATTGTGCCGCCCGTGTTCAGCCAAGCGAGGCAGTTGGGGGTAAGATTCCCGGAATTGCTGGAGTCGGCGCGGCAGCAGTTAGGCGAATTTCAAGCATGGAGTGCCGATCGCAATTTACCATTTGACGTGCAAATATTGGAACAGCAGTTATCAGCCAAAGTCCAAGAACAAGTACAATCAATCGCAGGTACAAGTTTAGGCTTAGTTGTCGGTACAGTTAACTGGTTCCTCGACTTAATTTTTATCGTCGTAATTTCATTTTATATGCTGCTAGACGGTCAAAGAGTGTGGCAGGGTTTGACCAGCATTTTTTCGCCGGATATTCGCTATGTTCTCACAGATACTTTGCAGCGAAACCTCCAACGATTTGTCTCGGGACAGTTATTGCTGGGACTCTTTATGGCGACTTCGCTAACTCTGGCTTTTTGGTGGCTGCAAGTGCCATTTTTTCTGTTGTTTGCCGTGTTTATCGGGTTGACAGAAATAATTCCGTTTATCGGAGCGACGCTGGGCATCGGCACTGTTAGTATAATTGTAGCGTTTATTGATTGGTGGCTGGCGCTGCAAGTGTTGGCAGTTGCGATCGGTCTCCAGCAAATCAAGGATAATTTAGTAGCACCCCGAATTATGGGCAATCTAACCGGATTGAGCCCGGTAATTATTTTTACAGCTTTGCTGTTAGGAGGTAGAGTGGGAGGATTATTAGGAGTTATCCTGGCAATTCCCCTAACTGGGGTGGTCAAAAGTATCGTGGAAATTGTACTCAATCCCAAATTACCTCCCCAAACAGGTTCGTTTTTCTACAATCCTTTTAACGGCGAAGAATTGGGGAAAATTGCGGAAAATGAAAATAGAATAATTTTGGTAGCCGATGAAAAAAAATAGTTTAAGGTTCGTAGTAAGGACTTCAGTCCGTAAAATTTTTATTAGTAACGAATTCAGCCCTAGCTACTGATTCCCTTACTAATAGTTTAAGGTTTGTAGTAAGGACTTCAGTCCTCAAACTTTTTATTTAGTTTAAGGTTTGTAGTAAGGACTTCATTCCTCAAAATTTTCCTTAGTAAGGAAGTCAGCCCTTGCTACTGATTACGTTAAGAAAGGACTAAAGTCCTCACTACGAACCTGGAAGGACTAAAGTCCTCACTACGAACCTGGAAGGACTAAAGTCCTTACTACGAACCTGGAAGGACTAAAGTCCTCACTACGAACCTGGAAGGACTAAAGTCCTCACTACGAACCTGGAAGGACTAAAGTCCTTACTACGAACCTGGAAGGACTAAAGTCCTCACTACGAACCTGGAAGGACTAAAGTCCTCACTACGAACCTGGAAGGACTAAAGTCCTCACTACGAACCTGGAAGGACTAAAGTCCTCACTACGAACCTAATTAAAATCTCAAACCTAAAACTTATGAAATGGTGGCAAAATCTTAAAAATAATCCTCTAGCTCGGTTGGGAGCCGTAATGCTGTTAATTTTTTATACAGTCGCACTTTTTGCCGAATTTGTGGCTCCCTACGACCCCTACGACTCTCAATTAAACGGTTCCTTACTGCCCCCCACTCAGATTTATTTAAGCACCAAAGACGGGCGATTTATCGGGCCCCACGTTTACCCGACTACTCAGGGGCCCGTGGATGCGAATACGGGCGCTCGCGAGGTAATTGTAGACTGGCAAAAACCCTCTGCTGTCGGTTTGTTTGTCAAAGGTTCTCCCTATAAGTTTTTAGGAATTTTACCTTTGGATATCCACCTGTTTGGCACTACAGGAGAAGGTAAAATTAACCTTTTAGGAACTGATGAACAAGCTCGCGATCAATTCAGCCGCTTAGTACAGGGCAGCCGCATTAGCCTCAGTATTGGTTTGGTTGGTATAGCAATTTCCTTTCCTTTAGGATTGTTAATCGGAGGAATATCTGGTTATTTTGGCAGTTGGATTGACAGTATTTTAATGCGCTTTGCCGAAGTATTGATGACGATTCCCGGTCTTTATTTATTAGTAGCTCTAGCAGCAGTCCTTCCCCCCGGATTGACCAGCGCTCAGCGATTTATATTGATTGTGCTGATTACTTCATTTATCAGTTGGGCGAGTTTGGCGCGGGTAATTCGCGGTCAGGTGCTGTCAATTAAACAGCTAGAATTCGTACAAGCTGCGCGGGCTATGGGCGCCAATCCAATTTATATTATTGTCCGCCACGTGTTGCCACAAACTGCAACTTATGTAATTATTTCTGCTACTTTGTCGGTTCCGGGTTTTATTGTGGCGGAGTCGGTTTTGAGTTTAATAGGATTGGGAATTCAACAGCCGGATCCTTCCTGGGGAAATTTGCTATCTTTGTCTACGAATGCTTCAATTTTAGTGTTGCAGCCTTGGTTGGTTTGGCCTCCGGCGACGCTGATTATTTTGACTGTTTTGGCGTTCAATTTATTGGGGGATGGATTGCGGGATGCTCTCGATCCGAGAAGCATTCAAAGATAATTGCGAATCGGGAATTGGTAATTCAAATATTTGTATGGGCGGGTTCACCCAAATTTATATCATCAATTCCCAGAACTAAAAAACCCGCCCCCACCATCGCAGATACTCAAAAACTTGTTCCGCAATCAGGGTTAATTGGTTTGGTGGGGGCGGGTTTATTAATATTTTGGATGTGAACCAAAGATTGTTGGTGAACCCGCCCCTACAAGATTTGGTAATACAAGGACAGTTTGGTGGGGGCGGGTTTATTAATATTTTGGATGTGAACCAAAGATTGTTGGTGAACCCGTCCCTACGAGATTTGGTAATACAAGGACAGTTTGGTGGGGGCGGGTTTATTAATATTTTGGATGTGAACCAAAGATTGTTGGTGAACCCGTCCCTACGAGATTTGGTAATACAAGGACAGCTCAAAAATACCAAGATTAGTTAAGTATTAACAGGTAAGCGGATGGTAAAGGTAGAACCAACACCGACTTGACTTTTTACTGAAATATTGCCACCCATCATGAGGCAAAAACGCTGGCTGATTGCTAGTCCCAAACCAGTGCCGCCGTATTTGCGCGTGGTAGAAGCGTCTGCTTGAATAAAGGGTTGGAAAATGTGCTGTAACTCGTCTGGATTCATGCCAATTCCTGTATCTGTACAATTAACTACTAAAAATTCTTTACTGGGATTGGAGGATGGAGAATTTACCGCAGGTTCCAAACTGTTTTCTGGTGTCGCTTCGCTGCTGTAGCCTGCGATTTGTTCTCGGCTGGCGCTGAGGGTAATTGTACCATTGTGAGTGAATTTGGCGGCATTGCTCAGCAAATTTAATAAAATCTGCCTCAGTTTGGTAATGTCACCGTGCATAGTGCCGATATTGCCTATTTGCTGTAAGTTTAAAGTATTATGATTTTTATCAATCAGTGGCGCTGCGGTGTCGGCGACTTCTTTAATTAAGGTGGCGATGTCGAAAGTTTCTAAGTAGAGATCCATGCGACCGGCTTCGATTTTAGAAATGTCGAGAATGTCATTTATTAGCGATAGCAAGTGTCGGCCGGATGTGCGGATTTTGTCTAAGTCTGGAATGAGTTCATCGTAACCGGATTCTTCGGTTTCTTCTTGGAGCATTTCGCTGTAGCCGATGATGGCATTGAGGGGTGTCCGCAGTTCGTGGCTCATGTTTGCTAAAAATGCGCTTTTTGCGGTGGAAGCTGCTTCGGCTGCTTCTAGGGCGAGTTGCAAGGCGGATTCAAAGACTTTACGATCGCTAATATCCTCGACACTACCTTCATAGTAGATTACCTCACCGCGCGTGTCGCACACTGCACGGGCGCTTTCGGAAATCCAAATTATGCTGCCGTCAACGCGGTAAACTTCTGACTCAAACCCCGAAATTTGTCCAGATTCTTTCATCACTCGCATAAACTTCTCGCGTTGTTGAGGATTGACGTAAGTTTGCTGTCTGATGTTGGTGAGATTTGATGTCAATTCTTCGGGAGTGGCGTAGCCGTAGATGCGGGCTAAGGATGGATTTACGCTCAAGAAGCGACCTTCGGGGGTGGTTTGAAAAATGCCTTCGACTGCGTTTTCAAAGATGCTGCGGTATTTTTGTTCTGCTTGACGCAGGGCGTTTTGTGTCCGATCGCGATCGCTAGCTTCGATCGCCAATGATACCAAATCTGCGAGGGAAGCAGCAAAATTTTGTTCTTCTACTGTCCAGTGGCGAGCAATTCCCACCTGTTCGATACAGATGACTCCGACTGTTTGGCCTCCCAGTCGCACTGGCGCATCTAAGGTTGATGTGGTGCCGCTTTGTGCAAAGTAAGATGCCACAAATTCTCTGGTTCTGATATCTGAGAGAGCGTCGTCGGCTGCGATCGTCCGGTCTTCTTCCAAAGCTTTAAAATAAGCTGGATAGTCTGGTGCTGCGAGTTCGGCACCTTGGGAATGCTCGCCGTTGCTGCGGTGAAATTGGTCGAGACATTGCAATTTAGATCGACTTTCGTCGTACAACCACGCTCCGGCTGCTTCTGCATCTAGGGTATGAGCCGCCGCTTCGGTGATTTCTCTCAAAGCTACTTGCAAATCGCCTCGATATAGCGCTTTATTTCTTGCCAATTCTAGCAAAACCGTATTTTGTTTGAGCAATTGTTTTTGCCTCATCCGCCGCACTGATTCGGCTCGCTTCTGTTCGGTAATATCGCGAGCCACCCAAATTACGGATTCTTCTGAAAGCGGAGAAATGCTGGCTGCAAAACAAATTTCGCGGTCGTTAATGGTTAAATCGTACTCGATGCTAACTGTTTGCTGACTATCTAAAGCTGCTCGAATGTGGTTGAGAAAATTGTCTGCTGTAGCTTGCGGAAAAAGCTCTCCGATAGTTTTACCAACTAATTCTGCTGCTGGTTTGTAGAGCACCGACATATTTGTGGGCGCGATTTTCAAATAGCGGCCGGTGGCATCCACAACTACAATTAATTCGTTCATGGCTGCAAACAAAGCCCGCAATTCTGCTTCGGTGGCTTCGAGTTCGGCAGTCCGCTCTGCTACTCGCTGTTCTAAACTGGAGTTGGTTCGTTCTAGCGCTACAAAAGACGATCGCAATTGTCTGGCCATCTGGTTGAAAGACTGAGCTAAGACGCCGAGTTCATTGACGCCTTTGACTTCGACTTCGCCGTCTAATTCGGCGGAGGTGAAGTCGGCAGCTTCGGACATTTTTGTTAAAGCTTTGGAGGCTTCCAGCAATCGGGTAATTGGTGTGACAACCCAGCGAGATGTGAAAATTCCCAGGACGATCGCCAGTATGAAGGCAAAAAAGCACAATAAAATAGTTGTGCGAGTGTTGGCGTTAATTTGCTCCATAAAGTCTGCTTCCGGGATTGCTACGACAATCAGCCAATCGAGACCGCGGCCGTCTCGCAGGGGAGCGACCGTAATGAATTGACGTTTGCCTTTTATATCGAAGCTAAACTGTCCTTGGCTGTCAATTTCTTCAAAACTGCCAAATCGTGTTTGCAAGTATGTGGAAGCCGATCGAATTAGCAAATTTTTGCTCTGTGTTGCCAACAGCCGTTTTTGTCCTTTGTTGTCAGTGATAAACGGCAATTCATCTGTGGAACTGGCGACTATTTCCCCGCTGCGTTCGATCGCAAAAACTTGTCCTGACGGGCTAATTTTGATACTTTTGAGAAAATCGCTGATTTGAGAAAGAGTCAGGTCAATTGCCAATACCCCCCGCAGTTTTCCTGTTTCATTGTAAATAGGCATCACCGGCGTAATGCCGAGAACTGGCGAGGCCGTGAAGACGTAGATCGGAGACCAGGTGGCTTTTTCTGCCTGTTTGGCAGCTTGGTACCACGGTCTAGTACGGGGGTCGTAGGGGGCGGTTTTGATTAGCTCAGTGCGGTTTCCTTTGCTGTCGAGGCGATAAATTTGGCGGTTGGGAGCAGTTGATTCGTCTCTGATGTATACTAATTCATCTGCTTCGCGTTTGAGCAAGAGGAATTTGCCCTGTTCGTCGCCGTAGTAGATGGTTGTAGTGCGATCGCTCAGCTTGGTCTGGTTCCAAAAAAAGCGCTCTAAGTTGGGGAAGTCATCAGGGTCTAGGTTTCCAGAGGCGATCGCAGCATTATTCATTTGCAGGAACAGGTGAGACACCTCTCCAAAACTGCGGAAATTTTCTTTAGTCCTCGCTGCGACTTCCAAACTCAACCTGGTAGCAAGGTCATTGACGGCTTTCTGGCCGTTACGAAACGACAGCCATCCAGTGACGCCGACTGCTACGGAGATTTGCACTACCAACGGCATCAACAAGACGAGGCTCAGTGACATCTTGGGCGAGCTTTTCATCAGACGACTGCTCAGAGTTTTCAATAACATCAATATTATTTTGACACCTACGAGGTTTGCGTATCGTTTGTCGTTTCCAAGATGCCCTAGATATTATAAGTTACAAAATCCCACAGCAATGCCGTGAATTGGGGTAGCGGCCAGGTCAAAACTTGGCTGAGGTTTCCAGCACTACTGTAAAAAATTGTAATATTAATCGTGCCACTACTTTCCTGAATCTGGCGATCGCGATCGAGAACTCCCGTCCCAAAACTCACACCAGGTCAAAAAAGCATACAACTCCTTAATTCATCAGTCATTCCCAATTATAAAATCTTTAATCTAAAATCGGATCGCTTTCTCCGGGTGCAGGTTGCCTGCCTTACCGCTGATTAATACAAATTAGATTAGAATTTTCAAAAGCTGGGGTATGTCAAAAATGTAAGTTATTTGACACCAGACTGTTAAAAAATTTGCTATTGATAGAATAAGCGGGCAAAATCGCGATCGCACGCCAGCATGGTAATTAAAGGATATTGTGGTGCATCGAGGGCAGTAACGTCACTCGATTAGAGATTTTTCCATTTACCAGAAACAATTAGTTGAAAGCCCGCCTGCCCGGGAGAAATTAAGATCGGACTGTTGATTGCTCCCCTACTCGGACTTAAGGGTAGGGGCCGCTATCAAACTCTTAACTGTCAACTGTCAACTGTCAACTGTCAACTGTCAACTGTTGAACCTACGACCTTTGAGCAAAATAATACTTCGGGAGGATAACATGAGCTATACATTTGAAATCCTGGGCGTATCTCCAACTTTAACGTTTTTTAACCAGCAGCAGGAATTACTGCAACAACAGCAGCCGTCAGGTGTAGAATACTTGGGAAACCGAAAGTGTACTCTCGATTCTTTTGTAGCATCGGTAGAGATAATTTCTCCCTATCGCGGCTGGGATGTCGATCGAGTTGTAAATACCGTGATTAGTTTCTGGATGAACAACTCGGATAGCATCCAGTATTGGAAGAATAGATTGCAGGATGCCGGCAGCGAAAACTTGTTAGTAGCCAGAGTAGGCGATATCAAGTCTTTCCAAGCTGCATTTGAATCGCTACTGGGCGAATAGGCAGGAAGCATCTGATTTTCGTAAAAAGCCTTTTTTTGTTTGAGTGCGATCGTCCCTGCTCTCTTATACAATAAGCGAGCGGGGACAGCAATAATATAAAAGCACAATTGAGATGCTCGCAATCGGAAAATCTGGAATTGGCAAAAAGTCGATCGACTTTTTCCCAATTCCCAATTCCCAATTCCCAATTCCCAAATCCCAATTCCCAATTCCCAATTCCTATGTCTCGTTCAAAAGCCCTGCAATCTTATATTTTTGTCCGCTTGCTGCTCGCACCCCTAATGTTGTGGACAATCACCACAGCAGTCTTTTTGTTACTCCGGGCCACTCCGGGCGATCCCATAGATGCCATTCTCGGCTCGCGAGCTCCCGCCGCCGCCAAAGCAGCAATGCGAACCCAACTCGGCCTCGACGCACCCCTGTGGCAGCAATATCTAAAATACATGAAAGACTTGCTGGGCTTCGACTTGGGAACATCCATCACCACTCGCGGACAAACCGTCTGGCAAATTATCGGAGACTATTTCCCCGCGACAGTCGAATTAGCAGTTTGTAGCATGGCCATAGCTTTAATTGTCGGCATCAGTATCGGTTCCCTAGCGGCATCCCGCCCCAACACTATTTTTGATGCAGCAGGCCGTTTGTTTGGGATTATTACTTACTCACTGCCGGCTTTTTGGGCTGGCATGGTTTTGCAGTTGATTTTTGCCGTACAGTTGGGCTGGTTTCCCTTGGGAACTCGCTTTCCGGTGACATTTCCAGCCCCCCAAGGCTACACGGGACTGTACACTATAGACAGTCTCTTGAGCGCTAACCCCGGTCAGTTTTTCACAAGTTTGCATTATTTGGCACTCCCGAGTTTGACGCTGGGCATTCTTTTGAGTGGCATTTTTGAGCGAATTGTGAGGGTGAATCTGAAGCAAACTTTGCAAGCAGATTATGTTGAAGCAGCTAGAGCTCGCGGAATTCCTGAATTGCAGATTTTATGGGCTCACGCTCTCAAAAATGCGCTGATTCCGGTAATTACTGTCTTGGGACTGACTTTTGCTGCACTGTTGGGTGGTGCTATTTTAACTGAGGTTACTTTTTCTTGGCCGGGGCTGGCAAATCGTCTTTATGAAGCGATTAGCTTGCGAGATTATCCAACTGTTCAAGGTATTGTGGTGTTTTTTGCGGGAATTGTAGTAATTGCTAGTATTGTAATTGATATTTTAAATGCTTACATTGACCCGCGAATTAGGTACTAATTGAAGGAAGAGTTGACAGTTGACAGTTGACAGTTGACAGTTGACAAAAAAAGAATAAATAATGAAGATTTTAGCCCTCTCCCGCTCTCCCAATCTCCCCCCCTCCCAACTCCCCGGCTATGTTCTCATTTGATATACGTGGAAGATTATTAGGTACGATCGACTAAAATATTAAACTCACAAGAAGTAAAATTAGTTGCAGGACTGATTGTCAAAAAAATGAAAATACAGGGAACCGATTATGCTACAGCGATTGTACTTATTCAGGAGTTGCTGGAAAAGCTGTTAGGAGATGAGGTTTTAGTCCGGGTGGAGCTACCAATTCAGCTAGGCGATGCCCAAGCAAAACCGTCGATCGCAGTTGTGATGCCAGACGCCCTGCGCTATACTGACCGCCATCCCATCGCCTCGGAGATATATCTGCTGATCGAAATAGCCGATGGTACGCTTCAAAATGACTGCGAGACTCAAGGAGATATCTATGCTGCATCGCAGATTGACGATTTTTGGGTGCTAGATATCCACGAACGCCAGCTTCATGTATTTCGAGAACCCTCAGACGACGGGTACCGGAGTCAAATGATTTTGTCAGAAGATTCGACTGTCGCGCTCTCAGCTTTTTCTAAGTGTACTTTCTGCGTGCGCGAGATGTTGCAGGCAGTGGCGGCTCTCTAGGAGTATTTGTCAACAGTTGACAGTTGACAGTTGACAGTTGACAGTTGACAGTTGACAGTTGACAGTTGGAGAGCTACCTCTACCCAGAAGTCTGAGTATTGGAGTAATGAATACTCTGATTTTAATGCCTCCCTCGAAGGCGGGCGGGCTTTCAACCAATTCTTTCTGGTAAAAAAGATCGGCTTTCAGAGTCAGTAACTCAGCTCTTTCATAGACTGAGCTTGTAAGAAATTGCAAGCTGTGCTGACCAGACCCCTGTTACAAGGAGACGTTATTTAGGTCACGATACCGGAGAATGCGACGCTAGTTTTCCGCTCTATCGTTTACAGTCAAACAAACTTAAAGTCACGCTCGTTAGTGCTGCAAACTTAACAAGCCTTTATAACCAGGTCGAAGCGAACATTACACGCAAGTGGAGGGACAGTGCGATTCGTTGAAACGTGAATCACGGTGAAAGCCCGTACATAGCGTTTCTAGCCACAAGGCTGAACTCTCGGTCTGATGAGGGTGAAAGTCCCTCCTCTAAGACTCATAGATGACTCCCTACCTGCCCACACCGACCAAGCTCGATTCTTGGAGAGTGAAGCTCTTAACTGGACGCAATCAGACATCCTATGTGGGGTGACACTGGCGTTAACGGGGAGTTCCAATGGTGAAACAGAGCCTAGAAAAGTAACTTACCACTGGGCGGGACATCATTTGTGACAAGTTAAGAAAAAGTGCAAATTGTCAAGGGGGTATACAAAAAAAGGTAAAATAGAATGAAACCTTGACCAGGCAAGCATTTGAGCAAGTCATGAGTAGTAAAAAACGCATTCACCG
>NZ_JAHRFA010000014.1:0-114207 GCF_020883045.1 Microcoleus sp. CAWBG58
TGAACGAAAGTGCTGCTGTGCATGGCTTTTGACTAATTTTACCTCATAGTCTTACACTTGATGGGCACCGAACACAAGTCAAAGCCTTTTCAGGCAAGGGTTCTAGGCTTATTCAGCAAGCCCTAAACTAGAAACAAGACGATCGCAAATTTGAGCCTTAAATTTATCTGCTTTGGCCGCCGTGTCTGCCCGAGCAGAAAATTCATCGCCTGCAGCGAGCTAAAACAAAAAAAAGCGGGACTCGCGCGCCGACTATTTCATGAACAAATCGCTGACTCGCCAAATCACCGCAGGCATCGGCATCGCCTTGGGAATGCTAATTTTTAATGCGGCAACTTCCTACCGCAATACTCTGAAGTTAGTCGAAAATGAAGCCTGGGTGAGTCACACTCACCGAGTGTTAACTGAACTCGAAGTCACACTTTCGACGGTAAAAGATGCTGAAATTGGACAGCGCGGCTATTTGCTCACGGGAGAAGAACGGTATTTGGAACCATATTACAGCGCGATCGCTGGTGTCAACGTACAAGTAGTCGGATTGCAGGAGCTAATAGTTGACAAGCAGCAGCAACAGCGAACTCGTCAATTAAAAATTGCGATCGACTCTAAATTAGCCGAACTTGAGGAAACCATCAATCTGCGGCGCAAAAAAAACTTAGCAGCAGCCATGCAGCAAGTAAAAACCGATCGGGGAAAGCAAATCATGGATGGGATTCGACAGCAGGTAGCTGTGATGATTGTGGCAGAAAATCAGCTATTGCAACAGCGCGCCCGAGAATCCCAAGCCAGCGCTAATCTGACAATCCTGACTTTTACCGTTGCTGCTGTAGTAGATTGGCTGTTGCTGGTGTTGGTTTACTATTTGGTGCAGCGCGATCGCATTTTGCGCGACAATGCCCAAATCAAGCAAAATCAACTTTTAGAACAACTAGAACACGATCGCAATTCCCTGCAATTAACCGAAGAACGTTTCCGCCTCGCCATTGTTAACGCTCCACTGCCAATTATGCTGCACGCTGAAAACGGAGAAGTTTTGCAAATTAACTCCGCTTGGACAGAATTTTCAGGCTACAAATCCTCAGAAATTCCTACAATTGAAGATTGGACAGAAAAAGCTTACGGCAGCCGCAAATCCCTAGTGAAAGCAAATATTAATTGGCTGCACAAATTAAACTCGCGCCTTTCTGAAGGTGAATATATAATTACCACAGCCAGGGGTGAAAAACGAATTTGGGACTTTTATTCTGCACCTTTAGGCAAGCTTTCCGACGGCAGAAGTTTAGTAATTAGTACCGCCATTGATATCACTGCACGCAAACAAGCAGAAGCGGAAATTCGGATGCTCAACGCTACGTTAGAACAGCGAGTCGAACTCCGCACCAATCAACTGCAAGGAGCTAACGAAGAATTAGAAGCTTTCACCTATACCGTCGCCCACGATTTGCGCGCGCCCTTGCGGGGAATGCAGGGATTGGCTGAAGCTTTGTTAGAAGATTACGGCGAAATCCTTGACGAACTCGGTCAAGAATATGCCCAGCAAATTGTAAATTCTGGGCAACAATTAGAAGATTTGATCCAAGATTTGCTAGCATACAGCCACCTGAGCCGCACTGATTTATCGCTGCAAGTTGTAGAGTTAGAATCTGCTGTCACTGAGGCAATTGCTATGGTACAAGCCGATGCTAAGTCCAACGGTGCTCGCATCAGCGTGCGATCGCCCTTATTGCGGGTAATTGCCCATCGCGTTACTTTAGTTCAAGTCATCGCAAATTTGCTCGCCAATGCTATAAAATTTGTGGCAGGCGCATCGCCGCAAGTGCAGATATGGGCTGAGGAAATTCAACTGCCTCCAGAAGGAGAGACAGACAGACAGACTGCGGGAGAATGGAAAAGGGGGACAGTGGAAAAGTGGGAGCATTCGCAGTTATTGATTAGCACTGGCCAATTGCCTGCTATCAAAGCCAACGAAGACGATCGCATCATTCGTCTGTGGGTAGAAGACAATGGCATCGGTATTGCTCCTGAACATCAAAAACGGATTTTTCGCGTCTTTGAACGGCTTCACGGTATCGAGTCCTATCCCGGAACTGGTATAGGATTAGCTATTGTACAAAAAGCAGTCGATCGCATGGGGGGTCAAGTTGGTGTGGAATCTCAATTAGGACAAGGCAGTCGATTTTGGATACAACTGAGGAAAGGATGAGCCAAAGGCAGACGATTTTGCTGGTGGAAGATAGCCCCGTTGATATTCTGTTGATGCAGCGGGCGTTTCGCGATCGGATTTTTACTAATACTTCGCTGCAAATTGTCCGAGATGGAGATGCAGCGGTTTTTTATTTAAATGGTGATGGAGAATACAGCGATCGCGAGCGCTATCCTTTACCTGCGATAATTTTACTAGATTTGAAGTTGCCCAGGCGATCGGGTCACGAGGTTCTGAGTTGGGTCAAACAGCAGCCGCAACTAAAACGTTTACCTGTGGTTGTTCTTACATCTTCGAGGCAAACATTAGATGTCAATCAAGCTTACGATCTAGGGGTTAATTCTTATTTGGTTAAACCTGTCGGATTTGCTTCTTTATCGGACATGATGCAGAGTTTTGGCGAGTATTGGCTCAACCAGACCGAACTGCCGGATCCTATAGAATTTTCTGGTTTATCGTAGCGTTATCCCAATTTTTACGGTTTATTTCCTCGTTGTCAGACTTTTCCTCGTAACGAGAGATTTGAGATACTTCGACTTGGCTGTACAAGTTTGAGATTTACTTGTAGCGCCGTGAATCTGGGAGTTTGAACTTTGGTATAAGATTTTGTAATCTCCACTTCTGCTGTCGTGGGCTTGTATCCATTTTTGGGTGGTCATCAGTCATTCCCAATTCTTTAATCTCAAATATAATCAAATCAAAACTGGTAGAAGTTGGTCTTGAGGTGGCGAGTCCTGTATCATCTGTTCCTGTGCGATGAATCCAAGATTGACGGGAGGCTAATCAACCTCGAAAATCGTAAGGCTGGGATTTTTACCAGAAAGAATTGGTTGAAAGCCCGCCCGCGTTTGACGGAGAAATTAAAATTAGACTATTCATTACTCCAATCCTCGGACTTAAGGGTAGAGGTTGCCCTCAAAAGTCAACTGTCAATTGTCAACTCTCAACTGTCAACAGTTGAAGCAAGGCATTGACTAATATAATACCCACAAGGTTCGAGAGAAGACATTAGGTTATGTATCTGTTAGCAAATACTGGGAAAAAACTACCGACAGCATAATCTGTGAGATATAATAAAATACAAGCAAATACAATGAAAAAAATCCGAGGATAGTTAATTAGCACTAAATATTGAAATAACGGGATTCCTCAATAACATATTCTTAGATTCAAGAATGTTTGTGCCAATACAAAAAGCCCAAAAACCATGCTGTCTATTCTGTTGATCGACGACAACCCGAACGATCGCCTGATGATCGAGCGAGAACTGAGAAAAACTTTGCCCGATTTAGAAGTTAAGTCGGCGATAGATGCCCCAAGTCTCGAGCAAATCCTTGTCGTCGGGGGTTTTGACATGGTAATTACCGATTACCAAGTGCGCTGGAGCGACGGATTAACTATTCTGAAACAAGTTCAAAGTCAGTATCCAAATTGTCCGGTAATTATGTGTACCGACAGCGGGAGCGAACAAGTGGCAGTCGAAGCGATGAAAGCGGGTTTGAGCGATTACGTGTTCAAAGGGCGGCACTTCAATCGGCTGGCGTCCGCCGTGCGCGAAAGTTTGGAAAAACAGCAGTTGCGGGAGAATTACGCGAGAACTTCGGCGCAGTTGGCAATTTCTGAGGAAAGGCTGAGGGTGGCTATCTGCGCCTCGCAAATGGGAACTTGGGATTGGAATATATTAACTGGCGAGGTGGTTTGGTCGGAGGGACACGAACTGTTATTCGGGTTGGAAAAAAGCAGTTTTTTGGGAACTTATGAAGCATTTTTGGCCTGCGTTCACCCAGACGATCGCGATTCTATTGCTCGCGCGATCGCCTTTTCTTTAGAAAACAAGATAGAATACCAGCACGAATTTAGAGTGATTTGGCCCGACGATAGCTTGCACTGGATCGCGGCTAGGGGCAAGTATTTTTATGATGGTACTGGTCAATCGGTGCGATCGATCGGCGTGGTTTGGGATATTACCGATCGCAAGTTATCCGAAGCCAGAATACAGGAAAGCGAGGAAAATTTGCGCTTTGCCCTGGAAGCAGCTAACACGGTTGCTTTTTCTTGGGATTTTGTTTCCGCCGAAATCCGCCGTTTTTCCAATGCCCAAACAGAGATAGGTTTTCTCCCGGAGAGCGCCGTTGGTACTTTGGAGGAAAAAAAGAATGCGGTGCATCCAGACGATCGCGACAGCTTTTTTGCAGATTTGGATGCCGCACTCAACGGCTCGGGAGTTTACGACTCGCAACACCGCCAAAAGCGCCCCGACGGTTCGGTGATTTGGCTTCACGACAAAGGGCGGGTGGTTTTTGACGCATCCGGTAAACCTGTGCGGCTGTTCGGCGTTGCGATCGACATTACCGCTCGCAAACAGTTAGAATACGATCGCTCCCAAGCTTTGGCGCGCGAGCGATCGTATTTGCACCGCCTGCAAAAGTTAACCTCCGCCTCAGTTGCGCTCCACTCCATGCTTTCGGTAGCAGACATCGTTCAGTTAGCAGCAGATAGCGCCCGCTCCATTCTGGAAGTCCACCAAGCAGCCGTCAACCTCAGCCCTTCCGCCCACTGGGATGTTGGAATTAGCAAGTTTTCCCTATCCGAAAAATACGCCCAGTGGCAAGATTACTGCGAAGAGCCAGACGGTACGGGCATTTATCAGGAAGTTTGCCGGCACCAACAGGCGATGCGGATGACTCAAAGCGAGTTAGAGGCTCACCAGGCGTGGCGGAAGTTCGGCAAGGCTGCCGACAAGCACCCGCCGATGCGGGGCTGGCTGGCGGTACCGCTGACGGCTCGCGATGGCAAAAATATGGGATTGATTCAGTTGTCGGACAAGTATGAGGGGGAGTTTGGGGAAGATGACGAAAATATTTTAATGCAGTTGGCTCAGGCAGTTTCGGCAAGCATCGAAAACGCGCGGCTTTATGAGGAATCTCAGCAAGCAAATCGCATGAAAGACGAGTTTTTAGCAACTCTTTCTCACGAGTTGCGATCGCCCTTAAACGCGATTTTGGGCTGGGCGCAACTGCTGCGACACCGCAGTTTTAGTCCGGCTGCTACTGCTCGGGCTTTGGAAACAATCGAGCGCAATGCTAAATTGCAAACTCAATTGATTGAGGATTTGCTGGATATTTCGAGAATTATTCGCGGCAAATTGACTTTAAATCCTTGTCCCGTAAATTTGATTTCGATGGTGGAAGGAGCGGTAAATACGGTGCGGTTGGCGGCCGATGCTAAGTCGATCGACGTGGAGTTGGCAATTCTAGATTTGGGCTGGGATACTGCTGAATTTTGCCCGCTCAAAGAGGTTTCTGGCGATCGCGAATCTCCGTTAAATCCGAGATTTTTGGTATCGGGAGACCCCGGCCGCTTGCAGCAGATAATTTGGAATTTGTTGACGAATGCGATTAAGTTTACGCCGCGCGGCGGGCGAGTGGAAATACGCTTGCAGCGATTAGATTCGGAGGTTGAGCTAACTGTTACCGACACCGGAATTGGGATTGCTGCGAATTTTTTGCCCTACGTGTTTGAGTCTTTCCGGCAAGCGGATGCTACGATTACTCGCAATTATAGCGGTTTGGGGCTGGGTCTGGCGATCGTCCGGCAGTTGGTGGAACTCCACGGCGGCAGGGTTTGGGCCCAGAGTCCGGGACTGGATATGGGTTCGACTTTTACTTTCCGCCTCCCTTCGATTCCGGTAAATTCGATCGCCCGTGAGGAAGCGTCGCTGTTGGCTGGCGGTGGTAATTTACAGGGAGTCAAGGTTTTGGTGGTTGATGACGAGGTGGATTCGCGGGAATTTATGATGTTTGTCTTGAGCGATTCCGGGGCGGCTGTCAGGGCTGCATCCTGTGCTGCTGAAGCGTTTGAGGTGGCTTCGGAGTTTGTGCCGGATGTTTTGGTCAGCGATATCGGAATGCCTGAGGAAGACGGCTATTCGCTGCTGTTAAGGCTGCGTTCTCTGGCAACCCAAAGCGGCAGGAAGTTTCGGGCGATCGCCCTGACGGCCTATGCTAGAGATGAAGACCGCGATCGGGCTTTGAAAGCTAGTTACGATCGGCATCTGACTAAACCCGTACAGCCCGATGTCTTGGTGGAGGCTGTAGTCAGTTTGAGGCGTGCCGGCGCTAACAATTTAAAATAATTCAATTAATCATTAGTAATTATGTTAGTAGTGAGTACTTTAGCCCGCATCAAAATCCTAGGAATAAAGTCCTCGATACAAACCTCAATCAAATTCGTTCGTAGTGAGGACTTTAGTCCGCATCAAAATCTAGGAATAAAGTCTGAACGATCGAACCTCAATCAAATTGGTTCGTAGTGTGGACTTTAGTCCGCATCAAAATCTCACTAATAAAGTCCGAACGATCAAACCTCAATCAAATTGGTTCGTAGTGTGGACTTTAGTCCGCAGATATGTTGCGGACTAAAGTCCACACTACAAACCTTTTATAAAATGCCGATCGAATGATTGGTTTGTGTTAATATGCTAAAATATCCAAAAACCACGCAATAAATAAGAAGTGGACAAACTTCAGACAGACATAGAAGCAATTTGCTCTCAGATTGAGGCCTTGCGCCGCGAACGCCAACAGCTTAGCACTGGCGCGATCGCCCCAGCGGGGGATTCGCCCCAAGCCATCGCTGATGCTTACCGCCGTCACGCGAGGGAAACAGCACAAGTGTCGGCAGAAGTCAAGGGAATAGATGATGCGATCGCAGCTCTGTCTGTTCAACTGAATCAGAAACAACAGCTATCGGTAAACTTGCAAAGAATGAGTCCAATGGAGCAGCAAGTTGAAGAGGGAAGAGAGCTCGCTCGCGGACACGCGGAACGGATTAACGAACTGGCAGCCCAATTGGCGGGAGAAGTGAAGGAACTTAAAGCCATTGCCGACCAAATTAGCCCCAGCTACTGGCAGGTTTATTACAAGCCTTTTATTACGGGTTTTAAGAGTATTTCTGTACCCTACGTGCGATCGGACGGGGATGTTTGGACTATTGTCAATCGAGTAGTTTAGAGAGGCTGCGGGATCAGAAATTGGAACCACTCAAGACATTTTTTTCTGTCCCTCTTCCTCTACTTCAACCGCGCAGCAGTTGCTTAATGGTACCCACCAATTCCTGAGGGTGAAAGGGCTTGGCGATGTAAGCGTCAGCTCCTTGTTTCATTCCCCAGTAGCGATCGAACTCTTCGCTTTTGCTCGAACACATTACCACGGGCAAATTCTGAGTTTTGGGGTCGCTCTTGAGCCGGCGACAGACTTCGTAGCCGTTCATCCGGGGCATCACGATATCCAGAACGACTAAATCCGGGCGGTTGGCTTTGATTTGCTCCAGAGCTTCTACGCCATCACTAGCTACGGTGACGTTGAGTCCTCTACCTTTGAGCAAGTCGGCGATCATCTCCCGCAGAGTGACGCTATCATCAACAACCATAACTGTACTCATAGAATAATCCCTACCAAGTTTCTGGGTTGAAACGTTCACATTAACGTTTGCATTAACGTTCACCTTCAAAGGTGTCTTTTCCTGATTGAGATTGCGCTCTGCTAGATGTAGTTTACCCACTTTTGCTGATTTCCCAATCATTTTTTAAAGAATTACCGCGAATCAAATATCCGCGCAATCTCGGTTGACACACGAGGCTATGTCCGTTAGTCTATCATTTTCTTTCTCAAATGGTACGTTTTTGAACCTCCCCACGTCTGAAGCCGGGGGATTCTTGCCCACCAATCAAGGATCTAAGGGGACAATAAGAGTATCCCCCTACTCACTCAAACAGCTCTAAGCTGAGATTGCGTATACTTTCTGAGTCCTTCGTGTGTCTAAGTTTGAACGCTCCATACCCTGCCATTATTTGCCCTTTAACTATTCCAACTCTAGTTGGATCTGTCCGTTGCTGGGATTGCGACCTACTAGGGTACTTCAATCCGCTCTTATGTTATTCCTACTCACTTTTCGCTTCTGTTGATTATACACGGCGGTTGAAACCGCTACCGACTTATCCCCATGTCGCGCCGCCCGGGGCACGGGAGGCTCGTCTTTCGGTCAAAAAATGATGGTGCAGGTTGGTTGTGCATTTCGGGTAGAGGAGGGCGGCACGGCGCCGCTGGGATCGAAATTTGTCTAATTTTGATTTTTTGTACCTAAAGCCGATAGTTTTTGGTCGTAGAGCGTGTCTAAACCGACCGAGCGCTGCCGGTAACTGTTAGGATCGTTTTTGCAGCCGTTAGCCACGATTCCCAAAACCGAAGCTCCAGAAATTTTTAATTCTTCTAAAACTTTGCGAACTTGCGCTCGGTCTGTTTTGGCAATTTGCACGACCATAATCGTAGCGTCGGTGTGAGCTGCGATCAAGTGGGCGTCTGCCAAGCCGGCTAGCGGTGGGGTGTCATAAATCACTAAGTCAAAAAATGCTTGAAACTGCTCCATCAGATACTGCATCTTTTTGGAAGAAAGCAGCTTGATCGGATCGGGCGGAATTTGTCCTGCGGTGAGTACGAACAAATTGTCTTGATTCAAAGCTCGCTGAATCGCGTCGTTGAGGCTGAGATCCGTGGAAATGGCATCGGCTAGCCCGCGCACGTTCGGCAGTCCTAGCTTAGTATGCAGTTGCGGGCAGCGCAAATCTGCATCTACTAACAATACTCGCTGTCCGACTGCTGCTGCTATGGCAGCCAGGTGCAAAGCTACTGTAGATTTGCCGTCTCCAGCCACGGCCGAGCTCACTAAGAGCGATCGAATTGCCGTACCTGCACTGAGCAAGTGAATATTAGTGTAGAGCGATCGAAATGCTTCTAAAAATTGATAGTCCAACTCCCTAAAAATACTTTGCCCCCCGATGAGCGTCGGAGGAGTAGGTTCAGTGTCGAGGGATTCGAGAACTTGCACTTGCGACTTCGACGACGAGCGAGCCGAAGTTAGTTTCCTCTGCCTCGCTGGCGGTCTGCGCCTGACTTTTTTGCTAAACGGAATCACCCCGATCACCGGCAATTTTGTGGCGATTCTCAGCGCTTCTGGAGTGTGGAAAACAGTATTTAGCACCTCTACGAGCAAGCCGACTGCTATGCCCAGCAGACTGCTTAAAATTACTGCCAATGCTAACTGTCTTTTGGTTTGTTTGACTGTAGATGGGATCGGCCTGTTGAATTTGTCTAGTGGAATTTCCGGAGGATTGATCAGCACCCAGGGTATTTGCTGCTGAGCTGCATCAATCCGCAAGGCTTCCCGTTTTGCCAAAAAGTCCGACAAACTCTTAGTAACAACTTGTTGTTCCCGCACTAAATTGTCGTATTGTCTCGTTGTTACTGAGAAATTTCTAATTTTTTGGTAGAGAGCCTTTTGCAAAGCAGTCATTTCGCGATCGCGCGCCTCAACTTCTTTGATTTGGCTTGACAAATTTCCCATCACCACTTCTTTTGCTTGTTGAGTCGCTGTTAAAACCAGTTCTTCCCGGCTTTTTCGCAGTGCTAAAACAGGCAAACTGTCATCTCTATACTGAGCTAATTTCAGGGACAAGTCTGAGTCTATTTTCTGGATTTGAGATAACAGTCCGCCGTAAGCTTGTCCTTGGGTCATCAATACGCCAATGGGGTTATTTTTATCCAGTAAATTTTGATAGCTTTGGTAGAGATTACGCATCCCTTTTAACTGTACCTGGAGTCCTACTTGCTGTCCCCGAATGCTTTGAACTTGTTCTGACAGAGATTTTCCCTCTAGCTGCGGCTCAAACAAGTTGCTATTCTGGCGCAGTCTTTGGACTTGCAGTTGCAAAACTTCGACTCTTTCTCGGAGCTTGGGCATCTCCATGTCTATAAATTTAATACCTTGATTGATGCCCGTCAGCCGCTGCTGCAAGCTATATTCTAGATAAGCTTTAGAAACCTTATCCAATACACCGTAAATTTTATTTGGGTCTGGATCTTTGTAGCGAACTTCTAAAATTTTTGTGCCTTGCTGTTTGCCATCTCTTCCGTAGCTGACGCGGCTGATCGACAGTTTTGTCATCAGTTCGCTGTAGGTTAGGTTGGGATTCCAAGCTCGCAAATCTTGAAGCACTGGCTGCATCATTTTGGGGCTGCGTAAAATCCTAATTTGGGTTTCGTAATCTACTAAACTAATTCCTTCTATATTAATTTTTGCTAAGTCGGCAGCGACGGTATTGTCTAATTGTTTGGATAGCAAACCTTCAGCGGTTGCTGGTTCTACTAACAGAGAAAATGAGCCTTCATACTCCAGCGTTATCCGTTTAGAAGCGGTGACGATCCCTGTTCCTGCGAGGGCGCTCAAAGCAATTGTGGCTGCTGCCATCACCAGGATACGGCGGCGCAGGACTCCTAACAGCCACGACAAGTCTAGCTTTTCTTCCTCTGTCTCCTCGACGAACCTATCTCTGTAGTTCTGAGCCGAGAAGTCGGGCAGTTTGCCATTAGATTTGGGTGTGAAGGGTTGGTAATCTTGTCTGCTATCCATATTCAGCCTGGGTATTCTTGAGGTTTATATTTTTGATGTTGATATTTTTGAAGCTGCCACGCCGCGACGCCAGAAATTCTATTGTTTAATTTATTCTAGCCTTTCGCAGGAATTATCCACCTCACCAGCAACATTCTTACCTAAATAAACTTCGGAGAACGTTTATAAAATTTAACACTCCGGTAGCTGGTGCGACAGGCCCGACGATCGCGTTCATGCGGTCTATGAAGTTGACGATACCGCTGCGGGATACGATAATCATGTCGTTGTTCCGAAGTTGAGGATTGACTTCTTCGTTAATGCCTTGAGTTAAATCGACTTCGATCGTCCGTTTAGTAGCAGTACCGTCCTGATTGAGGCGGACTAGCTCAATTTTATTCCTTCTAGCTCTCGTATTCTCGTAGCCAAAAAATCCTCTGGAAACTAAAGCTTGATTGAGGGTGGCATTAGGTGGCAGCCTCAAGGGATCGAGAGATGTTCTGACTTCTCCTACTACATAAACGTTAATGCCGGAAGGAGCAAAGTTAGTGCTAGCCAGCACGCCAGCTTCTGCGGGGTTGACGATAGTTGCTTTGGGAACGATGATGGTGTCTCCCTGCTGGAGGATGGTATCTTGGGCGCCGTCGCCAGACTCTAGGAATTGCCACAGGTTGACTGGAATGATTTGTTCGCCTTTTCTGGTGACGCGGCGCACTTGAATTTGGCGGATGTCGGCTTCGGAGGTAATTCCGCCCGCAAGCTGGATGGCGCGAATGACGGTGGGAAATCCTTCTCGGCTGAGGTCGCTATTGGTGTTGCCGCCGATGACTACGTAAGCCCCCGGGCGGGTTACTTGGCCGACGATGGAGATCGATCGGGGTTTTTCCGGCGGCGGCGAGAAGTTGGCGATCGCAAATTGGCGCGCCTCTGCTTGGTTGAAGTTCGCGACGGTAGGGATCACAATCGTGTCTCTGTCTTGCAAAATGATATCTTGAGAAATGTCTCCTTCTTGCAAGAATTTCCACAGGTTAACGCTAAGCACTTGGTCGGGGCCGTCGGGTTGGGGACGGCGGACGCGGATGTTGCGGATGTCGGCGACGCCAGTGACACCTTCTGCGAGTCTGAGGGCTTGGGTGACGGTTGGGTACTGGACGCTGGGCGCGACCCCCGGGCCTGGAGTGAGGGTAATCGTGAAGTTTCCGGGTCTGGTGACTTCTCCGATGACGCCGACGTTGAGGGGGCGGGCGGCGATGAGGCTGACTGTAACTATCGGATCTTTGAGGATGCGGCGGTAGGCGTTGCGGATGATGGTGGTGGCTTCGACTAAGGTACGGCCGCGGATCGAGATCAGACCGATCAGCGGGAGGTTAACAGAACCGTCTGAGAGGACTTCGTAGCCACGGGTGAGCTCTGGTACTTCGAGTATTTCTACTTGGATGCGATCGCCACCACCGAGTTTGTAGCTTTGGGGCGATCTTCTAACGCCGACAGGTGTTGTGACTGCGCCAGGACGCAATGGTAGTTGCGCTGTTGCACCAATCGGGAACCCGAGGGAAATACTCGCGCAGGCGATCGTCCACAACGTCAAACCCAAGACTGGCGGGTTTACTTGTTTGGAAAAATCAGTGTTAACCACAGACTACTTATTTTATTTGAGGATCATTCACCAGTTTAATCGCCGATCGTTGAAAAGCAATGTCGATCGCAGATACAAAGAAAAAAATCATCAAATTTTCTTCCCCTCCCCCTCCCGGCAATTATCTAGAAGGCAGAATAAAAAAACCTCGGCATTCCCCAACCCCTCTCCTCATACCCAACCAACCAACACTTTAGAGCAGCAGCAGCTTATATAGAAAGATCGCCAGCGACAAATGCCTCGGTTTATTGTTATTTTGGTGGAATTAGCCCGCTGCTAAATTGATATTTTTCTCAGAGAGGGTAGATATTTATGGCGAGAATGATTAAGGAACTCATGCTCAGCAATAATTTGTTGCTGATGATATTGGGTGTCAGTGGCTTGGCGATCACTCTGTTGATATTTCAGATTGCCAGCAAAAAACAAATTGGTATTACTTTAGAAAAGTGGTTTGCCGTTCTGTACATTTTCATGTCTACTCATGTTAATGTACCTCCTTTTAATTATATGCACTTTATCAATATCACTGACCCTGAGGGTGGAGTAATTAAGCAGCTTCCTTATATATTTTATCCCTGGATGGTTTTTATTTTATGTGGAAGATTTATTAATTTTTGTAAACACCAACTTGTCGAAGGATTGTTATTTGTGGTGCTGAGAAATCCGGGTTTTTCGCTATATTGTTGGCTACCAATAACATCGACACTGTGGTCGCTAGTTCCTGATATTACGCTGAAAGCGGGGATAGCATTTACAGGTTTTACGGTTGTGAGTTTTTATATAGGTGCGCGATATGAGTGGCACGAACTATCAGCCCTAGTGCGATGGGGTTATACCTCGGTGGGTATAGTTAGTTTTTTGCGCTACCCGAATGTGACACGGGAATTGTCAGGAATTACCAGTCACAAAAATTCTCTGGGCAGCATGATGGTAGTAAGTACAGCACTTTGGTACCTGCACTATTCCCAAGGTGCGAAAACTCAGAAAGAACGCTGGATAGCTCTGGCATTCATGTTTTTTTCCTTTTATTTGGTTAGAACTACTAGCTCTGGGGGTTCTTTAGTTAATAGTTTGATGCTCATAGTTGTAGTATCATCCTTAAGCTTTTTGAGCAAGTTAAAGTTTCAATGGGCATTTACTTGTATTGTCGGCTTTACGATCTTCGGTATCATAGGTAGCGTTTATATAATGGACAATTTGGAATCCATTGTTGTCGGAGGTTTAGGAAAAGATTTGACTTTGACAGGACGCACGGAGTTCTGGCCGCAATTAATCGCGGCAGCCAACCAGCGTCCTTGGTTTGGCTATGGATTTGAGGGATTTTTTCAACAAGCATTAATAGGAAAGGAGACCCCAGCTTATTATATATATACTACGAGTGGATTTCAACCTAAAACTGCTCATAATGGCTCCATAGCAGTCTTACTCTCTTTCGGCTATCCAGGACTGGCCCTAATCATAATTTCTGTGTTTACAAATCTGATTTTTGCCGTCCGCCAACTGAGCCGCAGCCCGCTATCTCAAGCGGGAATACCGATTATTTACTTAGTTTTTATTGTTTTGAACAACCTAACTGAAGGTTCTCTATGTGATATTGGGGATGTCTGGCTTGCCTACGTGTTAATAACAGTTAGACTCAGTATCGATAGTGGCAAATCTCCATCCAGCAACCGGCGTATTTCCGGAGGCGATTTGGTGGCGCCATCTTCATCCAGATTGAATCATGATTAACTTGCAGAAGTTAAAAATTGCTCGAACTATGATATACTATATTAATGAGCCTGGTTTTTGATTAATCCCCCAACGCTCGAAAAGTATATTTATTTCTGACAAGGACTGAAAACTTTCTGATGTTAGATAAGCTAAATGCGGTCAGTCAAAAGCTCGGCCCCGGCCTCCGCCAGGTACTCGGCAACCTGGCTTGGCTGTTGACTGACCAAATTTTGCAGATGAGTCTGGGTCTGCTGGTGGGAGTGTGGGTAGCACGATATCTGGGCCCGGAACAATTTGGCTTAATCAATTATGCGATCGCCTTTGTTTCGCTGTTTTCCTCGGTGGCAACAATGGGATTGGGTACTCTGGTAGTGCGAGACATTGCTCGCAATCCCGACTGCAAAGAAGAGACTCTAGGGACTGCTTTTGCCATACAATTAGCAGGCGGAATCATCACTTTACTGCTCACTGTCACAGTGATTTCAATACAGAATCCCAATGACAGCTTAACTCGTTGGCTGGTAGGGATTATCGCCGCCGGCACGATTTTTCAGTCCTTTGAAACAATAAATTTTTGGTTTCAATCTCAAGTTCAATCTAAGTATACAGTTCTCGCTAAAAATTGCGTATCATTACTGGTTGCAGGACTCAGAATCGGATTAATTCAACTCAAAGCACCACTGATTGCTTTTGCTTGGATCAGGTTGGGAGAGGTAGCATTAGCCGGATTGGCGATCGCAATTGTCTATCAAAACAAGGGAAATGATTTAAAGCTGTGGCGAGTCAGTTGGCAGCGAGGTAAAGAACTGCTTCACGAAAGTTGGCCGCTGGTGCTTTCAGGCTTGGCGGTTTTTATTTATTCCAAAATCGATCAAATCATGCTCGGTTCTATAAATAAAACTGAGTTAGGATATTATGCAGTTGCAGTCAAACTATCAGAAATATGTGATTTTTTGCCTGTGATCATCGCTTCTTCTATTTTCCCGAAACTCGCACAGTTAAGAGAAAAAAATTATGGCGAATACTTAAAAAACTTTCAGATTTACTCAGATGCCATGTTATTTTTGTGGTTGGGAGTGGCATTACCAATCTCTCTGCTAGCTCCTTTCATAGTCCAAACTCTCTACGGCGCTCAATATACAGACTCAGCCAGGGTATTGTCAATCTACGTTTGGGCTCAATTTGGCAGTAACTTCGGCATCGCTAGAAATACCTATTTTGCTTTAGAAGGTCAACTGCGATACGGTCTTTACTTGACATTTATTGGCTCATTTTTTAACATAGTATTGAACTCTCTACTAATTCCTAAATATGGAGCTTTTGGAGCAACTGTGGCAACTTTAATTACTTATTTCTATGTAATTATTTTAGTCAACTTTTTGATTAAAGAACTGAGACCTTTTGGTAATTTAATTCTGAATTCGCTGAATTTATACAAGGCTGCATCCAGGCTGATAGGATTGATCAAATGATTGAAATTAAACCCAAGCTCGAACACCGATCGCACTGTCCCTCTTCTGGGCAAATACTCAAACCTGTCAAAGTATTGTGGCAAGGTTCCCGCATCTGTGTTGTGTCTGAGTCTCCAGGAGGTGGCGAAATCATTGACGAGTTGAGAATTGGTCACGCGGCTAAAACTGCTTACAGCATTAACTTAGCTGAAGGAACAACTTTTAGCGATGACAAATATGCGGAAGAATTTTTAGCAAAACCCTTGCTCAAATCTCTCCAAAATCCTCAAAACGAACACCTAGAAATTACTCAAGAAATCTTCAAATCTTGCGATCGGGTGATCGTATTAAACTGCATTGATTATCTGTACGGACACAGCCTTTTAAAGTTGCTCAACGCACAGAGGCATTTAGAATCTCACCCAGAATTTGGTTTGATTGTCATTGTCCAAAAATTTATGAGGTGGATGGTTCCCGAAGGAGTTGCTGAAGTCTGGACAGTACCTATATCGCTGAAAAATGGTCAGTCTCACTATCCCAGTTTTGACGCTTTTGTCAGCAAACAGTTAGAACGTTTCCAGGAAGTTTACATCAGTGAAGCCTATTCTCACCCCAGTCAATTTGATATTAGTAAATTTACGGGGGTTGCCAAACACGATTTTGATAAGGAAGAATACAAAATTACTTTTGTTTGGCGGGAAGATCGGCTGTGGTGCCGGCATTTGCTTGTCAAAATTTTCCGAAAAATTAACTTGCTACAAATTCCTTTAAGTATTCAAAATTGGAAAGTGCGGAGGTTGTTTGCAAAAATGCGAAAGTTGCTACCGGAAGCTAAGTTTGCAGTTGTAGGTTTAGGCAAAAACACTAGCTTTCCAGAGTGGGTAGAAGATTTCAGAGTGGATAAGTTCGATGAAAAAACTGAGAGGGAAATGTGTCAGGTTTATTCAGAGAGTCGCTTGGTGATTGGGATTCACGGTTCCAATATGTTACTGCCTTCGGGACACGCTGGTATGACGATCGATATGATCGATGAAAGGTGGGGCAACTTTGCTCAAGATATTTTATATCAAGAAACAGACCCCAGACTGTCTTCGTTTCGCTATCGATATCTGCCGCTGGCGACTAGCTTAAAAAACTTAGCGCATATTGGTTCTGAAATGATTATCAAGCGCTTGGATTTCTATTTTCACATGACGGGCGATTCCCTTAGGGATAGCTTCGCTTCACGGCTTTAATTGACTTCACACTTTAAATATAACAGGAGATAGACACGATGAATGACAGCGGTTCTGTTTATATAGTTACTGGAATGTGCTGCGATGAAGAAGGCCAGGAAAGTAAATATCCCCAAGGATCGGATGCTAAATCTTCTTCGGAAAAATTTCAATCAGTTTACTGGCGGTGTGCGGTGGTATATTTTGCTTCCAGCGTTAGACATAACCCAACAGCTCAGCATATTTTATTTACGAATGCCGATCGCATTCCAAATATTGAAAGCTTTAACACCGTTGAGTTTTTTGACAAAATTGGAGTTAAGGTTGTCCAGATTCCATTTACCTATCAGCCGCCAATGGAATACTACCCCGCATTCAGAAGTACCTTTTTTAAGTTTGACATTATTCAATATTTGAAAAATCATTCAGAGTTAAACGATCGCTGTATAGCTTTAGACTCTGACTGCGTGTGGGTAAACTCCGCCGATCGCATAATTGCCGATATTGAAAAACAAGGTTTGGCTACCTACGATTTGTACGAGCCTGAAGACAAAAAAATCAGCGGTTTAACCAGGCGAGAAATGCAGAAAATTTATGAGGAATTAGGCTATAAAGTAGATGAGCCTCCCAAGTATTTTGGTGCAGAATTTATCGTAGGAAGTGGCAAACACATTAAAATATTGTCCGACGAAGTAGACTCGATCTGGGAGACTTGCTTGCAAAGATTTGCCGAAGGAAAGACAAAATTAAATACAGAAGAGCAGATGCTCACCTACATTTACAACAAGCTGGGATATGCTCGCAGCAGCGGCAATGCTTATTTTAATCGAGTGTGGACATCGCCGATAATCCATACGGCAACTGAGGCTGATTTAAAAATGGATATATGGCATTTGCCAGCAGAAAAAGGATACGGAATTAAGCGAATTTTTGCACAAGTTTCTAATCCCCAATCAGATTTTTGGAATTTGCCTTTAGGAGAGCAGTTTACTAAATATGTTGCGGGTTATGTTGGCATACCACAACGCAATATTTCTAAGACTGTCTTGGATGTTTTTGACAATAGAATTTCTGGGATCAAAAGGAGATTGTCAAAAGTCAAAAGTGTTGTCAGCAATTAGCATAGTGGAGTTGGGTAAATGTTCGATCGACCGTTAAAAACCCCCGTTGCATTTATTATTTTCAAACGTCCCGAAGAAACTCAGAGAGTATTCGCAGAAATTCGCAAAGTCAAGCCGTCAAAATTGTTAGTAGTTGCTGACGGGCCGCGGCCGGACAAGCCGGGAGAAGACGCGCAATGCGCTGCTGCTCGCGCAATTGTTGAGCAGGTAGATTGGGAATGCGAAGTTTTGCGGAACTATGCTGAGACTAATTTGGGCTGTCGCGATCGCGTTTCTAGCGGGTTGAATTGGGTGTTCGATACGGTGGAAGAGGCGATTATTATTGAGGATGATTGTTTGCCTGACACTACATTTTTCTACTTTGCCGAAGAGTTGCTGGAACGTTACCGATACGACGAACGAATTATGTCGATATCCGGTCAAAACGTGCAGTTTGGCAAGCAGCGAACTGATTTTAGCTACTACTTTTCTCGCTACACTCATTGCTGGAGTTGGGCGAGTTGGAGGCGAGCTTGGCGACACTACGATCTAGATATGAAGCTGTGGCCTTCGGTGCGAGATGGCAATTTTTTGATGGATGTATTGGAAGATGCTCATGCTGCTAAAATCTGGACTAAAACTTGTCAGTTGTGTTACGACAAAGCTATTGATACGTGGGATTTTCAGTGGACATTTGCGAGTTTTATTCAAAATGGTTTGAATATTTTGTCTAATGTCAATTTGGCTGCAAATATCGGACACGGAACGGGGGGAACTCACACGGATGATGTCAACAGTCCCTACAACAATATGTCTGTGGAACCGATCGCCTTTCCTCTAAAACATCCTCCGTTTGTGATTCGCGATGCCCAAGCGGATCGCTTTACTCAAGAGAGTTTATATGATTACGATCCGAAATTGGTCAAGAAAGTCCAGCGAAAACTTAAACAAATTTTGAAAATCTAAGTAAAAATGCTGTTTTTTAGAGATTCTACTTTTTGAATGAGTCGGGGATTTGGGTATTTGGTTGGGGATTTTTAAGGATTTAACCACAGAGGGCGCAGAGGGCGCAGAGAAAGAGAAGAGGAGAAGGGATTTGATAATGAGGATGTTTGGATGAAAGTTTTGCTGGTGAGTAATTACGATCTTAAAGGTGGTGCTGCGAGGGCGACTTATCGGCTGCACAAGGGCTTGCAAAGTATCGGGGTGAATTCCGAAATTTTGGCTGGTTATAAGTTTAGTGATGATGAAACTGTGCGGTTGATGCCGACAAGGTTAGGAGAAAAGTTTAAGAGTCTCCGAGGAAAATTAAATAGATTGCCGTTAAAAGTTTATCCCAAACTAGGTCAGGTAATTTTTTCGCCGCAGTGGGTTCCTGATTCTTTGGCCTCGGAAGTTGCCAAAATTAATCCGGATGTAATTAATTTGCACTGGGTTTGTGAAGGTTATATGCAGGTTGAAACCCTGGCTAAGTTTAATAAACCGGTGGTTTGGACGCTGCACGATATGTGGGCGTTTACGGGTGGATGTCATTACAGTGAAAATTGCGATCGCTATCTTAATGCTTGCGGTGCTTGTCCGCAACTGCACAGCAGTAAGGATGCTGATATTTCTCGTTGGATTTGGCAGCGAAAAGCTGAGGCTTGGCAAAATTTGAATCTGACTTTGGTAACTCCGAGTCATTGGTTGGCTGAATGCGCGAAATCTAGTTCTTTGTTGAAAAATTATCCAGTGAAAGTGATTGCAAATGGCCTTGATGCTGAACTCTACAAGCCGCTGAACCGCCCGCAGGTTAGGGATAGTTTAAATTTGCCTCAAGATAAACAGTTGGTGTTGTTTGGGGCGATGCAGGGTACGGGCGATCGCTGGAAGGGCTTTCCGTTGCTGGTTCCGGCTTTGCAAAGCCTCAGTCAGTCGGGTTGGCAAGATAAGATTGAACTGTTGGTTTTTGGATGTGCTGAGCCTGAAAGCCCGATCGATGTTGGTTTCAAAACTCATTATTTAGGCAGGTTGGATGATACTACTTTGTCAAAGGTTTATGCCGCGGCGGATGTGATGGTTGTACCTTCGCGCTATGAAGCTTTTGGGCAGACGGCATCGGAAGCACTGGCTTGCGGTACGCCTGTGGTGGCTTTTGATGTGACGGGATTAAAGGATATTGTCGATCGGCACTACAATGGCTATTTAGCCCAACCCTATGATAGCGAGGATTTAGCGCGAGGGATTGCTTGGGTGCTAGAAGATGGTGAGCGGCACCAAAAGCTTTGTCGCCATGCACGAGAGAAAGTTGAAGCCAAGTTTACCTTAGAAGTACAAGCTCGCGAGTATCAAAATCTTTATCAAGAAGTTATCCTTCCTCCCAAGTAAGTAAAACTAATTAAATTGACAACTTGTAGGGTATTTATAATGCCGATTTTTCGGTGTGTATTAGTATATTTTCGGACACCGGACGTGTTGATTGTTACCATTACTCCGTCAGGCAATTAGAGTCTGGGCAAAGCTGGAAAATCAAAAAATAAACGATCGACTAAATATCTTGATACTTGCGACAGATTAAGTTAATAATTGAATAGGACTCGCCTGCGATCGGCATTGTCGATCGCGCGAGGACAGTTTTATACCAATTTTGCACAAACAGCCCAATATTTGATATAGATGGAGCAGATAAGTATAGCAGTCCTGATGACTTGCCATAACCGCAAGTTAAAGACTTTGGCCACTCTAGAGTCGCTGTTTAAGCAAAAATTAACAAAGGAAATTGCACTCAATGCTTATCTGGTAGATGATGGTAGCACTGATGGCACAGCAGAAGTAATACAGCAAACATACCCTCACGTCAAGATTTTTTCGGGAGATGGTAACTTATTTTGGAATGGAGGAATGCGGGTTGCTTTCAGCGAAGCTATGAAAGACGATCCGGACTACTATGTCTGGCTCAACGACGACACCGTGCTAGAACCAGAAGCTTTCAACGACTTGCTCGCCACCAGTAGCGAGCTAATTAAAAAAGGAGAAAAAAAGGCGATCGTTGCCGGCTCTACTCGCGATCCAGAAACCGGTGATTTTACATACGGCGGTATAGTCAAGATTACCCCATTACTTCCCTTTAAATTTCGCTTCCTTCAGCCAACAAAATTACCTCAACCTTGTGACAGCATGAATGGTAATTGTGTATTAATTCCCCGCAGCGTAGTTCAACTGGTTGGCAATCTCGATCCAGCTTTTATTCATTATCTATCAGATTGGGAATACGGCCTGCGCGCCCGACAAAAAGGCTGTACAGTTTGGATAGCTCCAGGCTATCAAGGAACCTGTTCTCTCAATCCGCAGTCAACCACAACAGCCGCTGCCAATATGAGTGAAGGCTTGAAAAAAATGAACCAACCCAAGGGTTTAGCTTTTAAAGATGCTACCCTTCAACCCTGGGAAGAATGGAAAGTTTTTGCTCGCCGTCACGGTGGTTTATTCTGGCCAGTGTATTGGTTGCTACCTTACAGAAGGTTAGTTTGGTTTTCAGTTTTAAGCAAGCTGGGATTCACTAAAAATAAAACTGAAGGTGAATAGCATGGTTGATGGAGATGATTTGCGCGTCGCTTGGCTGGTTCCAGAAGTAGAATTGGGTGCATATTGGCAGCCTGTATTAAGAGAATTTACAAAGGTATATAAAAATACTGTATTTTATACTGGTCGCGTTTGGTCGGGGTTCGATCCGACGCTACCGGGAGCATCAGCAATTAAGTTGGTAGGAGAGACTAAATTTGTCGAGACAGAAAAGATCGAAACAGGATACGATCGCGGTTTCATCGCAGTGTCGCCTAGCATCATCGGTCATTTGCTCAAATTTAGGCCGCAAGTAGTTTTTCCTCAAGCTTTTTCTTTGTGGACTGTCTTGGTAATTCTCCTCAAACCGTTTTGTCAATGGCGAGTTGCAATTATTTATGACGGGAGTTCCCCAAACACAGATTTTCGAGATTCGAGTTTTCGGACATTCGCCAGACGCATTTTAGCTAAGTTTGCCGATGCTTTTGTTTCTAACAGCCAAGCTGGAAAAAGATATTTGGTGGAAGTTCTCGATGCACCCGAAGAGCAAGTTTTTACGAGAACTTATTTAGTTCCCGATGCAGAAACGCTGCTGAAACCTTTGACCGCAACCAAGCCGCTAAATTTAGATATCAAACACCCAGTTTTTTTATATGTGGGACGGATCACAGCTAGAAAAGGAATTAAGACGCTGTTAGAAGCTTGTGCCATGCTCAAAAAGCAAGGATATTCTGATTATACTTTACTAATTGTTGGCAAGGGCGACCAGCGAGAGGAGTTGGAAGCTTTTATTAAAAAGCAAGATTTCCCGGAGCAAGTAAACTGGGTGGGATGGGTTGACTACAAAAGTTTGGGAACTTATTTTCAGTTGGCTGATATTTTTGTTTTTCCTACTTTTGAGGATGTCTGGGGTATGGTTGTACCGGAAGCAATGGTGTTTGGAAAACCTGTATTGTGTTCTAATGGTGCAGCTTCCTGTGAGTTAATTGCGTCTGGGGAAAACGGTTATATTTTCGATCCTAACAATGCCCAGGAGTTGGCAGAAAAGATGCAGATTTTTTTAGATAGTCCCGATTTAATTGAGTCTATGGGAGAGTGTTCGCGACAGCTAATTTCTCAAAAATCTCCGGAAACAGCAGCTAAAGCTTATGTCGAAGTTACATCTTTTCTAATGGGGAAGAGGTGAAGTCAGTTGACAGTTGACAGTTGACAGTTGACAGTTGTTATTGGTTAGCAATAACTTCCCCATTCTACCTCCAATGCCCTGTTTAGTCGATGCCCAATTCCCAATTCCCGATGCCCAATTCCCTCTTTGCCAAATTACAAAATAACAAATGAAAGTTCTATTATCTGCGTTTGCTTGCGAACCAAATCTAGGCTCTGAAGAGGGAGTTGGATGGAATACTGTTATCCAATCTGCCAAACATCACGAAAGTTGGGTATTTACTCGGACGTTTTGTCGATCGTACATTGAAGCAGAACTAGAACGCAATCCAGTGCCTAACCTGCACTTTGTTTATTTCGATCCGTTTGGGTGGAGCGAAGATTGGAAGGGGAGACAGGGATTGCTGCAACTCCACTACTATCTGTGGCAACTCTGGGCTTATTTTATCGCTCGAAAGCTCGATCGCGAAATCGGTTTTGACATAGTACACCACGTAACTTATGTTAAACATTGGTCGCCAAGTTTCCTCGCACTGTTACCACATCCTTTTATTTGGGGGCCTGTCGGGGGTGCAGAAGCAGCACCAAAGCCTTTTTGGCAAGATTTTAGCCGCCGGGGCAAAATTTATGAAACACTGCGAGCATTAGCTCAAAGCGTAGGAGAACGCGATCCGTTTGTGGGGCTGACAGCGCGCCGCAGTGCCGTCGCCCTAGCAACTACCGAAGAAACAGCAGCTCGACTGCGATTTCTCAAAGCAAAAAATGTGAAAATTTTCTCCCAAGTCGGTTTGTCCCAGCAGGAAATTGAGGAACTAGAAAAATTTCCAACCCCGCCCGATCGACCAATTAGATTTATTAGTGTCGGTCGTCTATTACACTGGAAAGGAGTACACTTGGGACTCCGTGCATTTGCGGAGGCGAAGGTGGAAGAATCGGAATACTGGATTGTGGGAGACGGCCCGGAAAGGCAGCGTTTAGAAGCTTTGGCAACAGAATTAGGATTGGCAAATAAAGTATTATTTTGGGGAGCTTTACCGCGTACTGAAACTCTTGCAAAAATGGGCGAGTCTCATGTTCTCCTCCATCCGAGTTTGCACGACTCGGGAGGTTTTGTTTGTACTGAAATGATGGGGGTTGGGCGTCCTACGATTTGTTTGGATTTAGGTGGGCCCGCGACTCAAGTGACTGCTGAAACTGGCATTAAAGTCAAGGCTACCGACCCAGAAAATGTGACGAAAGGTCTAGCAGAAGCTATAGTGTGTTTAGCGCACGATCGTGAATTGCGATATCGCTTGGGTCGAGCCGGTCAAAAGCGCGTCAGGGAAATATATGATTGGAATATAAAAGGTAAATTTTTTGCCGAATTGTGCGAAGAATTGTGCGCCGAATTGTGCGAAGATGTATTCCAAGGCAAATCAGGATAACTTCTGATTTGTGCGATCGCACAAAACACAGAAAACTATATTTTTTAGGCGGTGAAACGTGAGCGTTGCAATTATTACTGGAGCGGCGGGTTTAATTGGATCCGAGGCTTGTAAATTCTTTGCCCAACAAGGTTTCGACATCGTTGGCATCGACAACAATATGCGTCAGTTCTTTTTTGGTGCTGATGGTTCTACTAATTGGAACCGCCAACAACTCGAAAAATCACTGGGAACAAAGTATTACCATTTAGATGTGGACATTCGCGACTATGAAGCGATTACCAATATCTTTCAGCGGTATGGCGAGTCGATCGAGTTAGTAATTCACACAGCCGCCCAACCCAGCCATGATTGGGCTGCCCGCGCTCCTAAAATAGATTTTACCGTCAACGCTAACGGTACTCTCAATCTTTTAGAAGTAACTCGCTTGTACTGTCCCAAAGCCGTTTTCATTTTTACTTCTACCAACAAAGTATACGGCGATACGCCCAACAAATTACCTTTAATTGAATTAGAACACAGGTGGGAAATTGAACCAGGTCACACTTACGAAGGTGGGATTCGGGAAGATATGTCAATCGATCAGTGCCTGCACAGTTTGTTTGGTGCGTCTAAGGTGTCCGCTGATATTTTAGTTCAAGAATACGGTCGTTATTTTAATATGAATACGGCTTGTTTTAGGGGTGGATGTCTGACTGGGCCCAATCATTCGGGAGCTCAATTACACGGATTTCTCGCCTACTTGATGAAGTGCGCCGTGACAGGAACTCCCTACACCGTCTTTGGGTACAAAGGCAAGCAAGTCCGCGACAACATTCACAGTGCTGATTTAATTTCTGCTTTTTATGAATTTTATAAAGCTCCCAGAAGCGCCCAAGTTTATAATACAGGAGGAGGCAGATATAGCAATTGTTCCATGTTAGAAGCCATTCAGATGTGCGAGGCAATTGCGGAACGCAAATTTAATTGGACATATGCAGAAGGGAATCGGATTGGCGATCACATTTGGTGGATTAGCGACAACTCAAAATTTTCCAGTCACTATCCTGACTGGAAAATGAAATATAACGTCAAACAAATCCTACAGGAGATTTATGAATGTAACCGCGAGCGTTGGCTGAAACAGGGTTAGAAGGATTGAGCAGTAACAACAAGAATTTGCTGGCATTTTTGGTAAAGATTGAATACAACGTTAAACAAATCCTACAGGAGATTTATGACTGTAACGGCTGTTGGCTTACAGAGGTGTTCTATGATCGATCTCGGGAAAAAGAATGTACTAGGCATATTAGTAAATGCCCTGAATTATGAAGCGGCTGTCAGCAAAATTATTGCGGCAGCCAACGCCGGAAAACCACTTTCAGTTTCGGCTCTAGCGGTGCACGGGGTAATGACAGGGGTTCTTGACAGCACTCACCGCTATCGGCTCAATCACATTGACTTAGTATTGCCGGATGGACAACCGGTAAGGTGGGCGTTAAATTTGCTCTACAATACGGGATTGCCCGATCGAGTTTGCGGGCCGAATGCGATGTTAGAAATCTGCGAACGTGCGGCCGAAGAAGGATTATCTATCTATTTGTACGGTTCTCATGCTTCTGTACTGGAGGCTTTGTCTCGCAATCTCTGCCAACTTTATCCCAAGTTAATTATTGCTGGAACTCAGCCTTCTAAATTTAGGCACGTTTCGCCGGAAGAGAAAAAGGAAATTGCGCTGCAAATTCGCAACAGCGGTGCAGCCATTACTTTTGTAGGTTTGGGCTGTCCGCGACAAGAAGTCTGGGCTTACGAATACCGGGATGAGATATCAATGCCGCTGATTGCTGTAGGTGCGGCCTACGATTTTCATGCAGGTAATTTGGCTAAATCTCCCGAGATTTTATCTAAGATAGGTTTGGAATGGCTGTTTAGGCTGATGAAGGAACCCCGACGCCTCTGGCAGCGGTATGTTTTGTTGAATCCGCTTTATATCTGGCTGTTTTTGCTGCAAGCTTTCAAATTAAAAGAGTTCGACCCCAAAGACGCCACGCCGCCTGTGGAAGAAGTATTGTATGGTTGAATTTTATCTGTTCTGTTGTAAATGGTCAGTTTTGACCAATAAAAAGCCACAAGCCGAAAGTAGAAATAATAAATAATTATTTTAACTGGCAACTTTAAACTTGTGACGATTTAAATCGAGAATTAATGGGTTGTTTTCTGGGATTTTTGTTTTGCTTGCTTTGTAACTTGCTATTTAGATTGCTGAGGAACTAGCAGCCGTCATTGTTCGATCGTTTGGGGGACTTGAACTCGACAGCCAGCACAGTTGCAGCCTGAAGTTATGAGGGCGAGGTCTCCTATTTTGTCAGAGTTGATTTCTGGCAGCGAGGATTGGGTTTCGTCTTGATTTATGTCTGCTGGACTGGCAGATATTTCGCCATTGCGCTCGATGCTGAAATTTGGGGCAATTGGGGCGCTAGCATTGGCGGGATTTACCGCGAAGAGCATTAAGCTTAAAGAACCGGAGCATCCCAGTACAGTCAGTAGGTTTTTGTTCACGATCGCTTTCGAGTAGAGGGGAAAAATATTAGTTTAACAGACTGATTTGAGGCATCGCATAAAATTTAACTTTTATTTGAGATTGCTTGTTTGTATTGAAACAAGTTTGGGAATAAGTCTAGTCTAAATTCAGGCTTTTGTATGTTTGTGGGAAAATTAAAAAGGTTCGAGCCGATCGACCGCACGGCTGTATCATTGATTGTATTGCTGAGTTTCGCGATCGGGTTTTTGCTGGCTGTGGGCGATCGATCTTTACCGAAAGTGCGCGCTTTTAGCTGGGAAAACAAACAAGTAGGGGCGAGAGATACGGCTTTTGTCCTGACTTTTGGCCGCCCGATGGATCGTGCAAGCGTTGAAGCAAACCTGCACGTCGAGCCTCCTTTGCCGGGAAAAATTAGTTGGTCGGGACGGCGGTTGGTATATACTACGATCGCGCCTCCTGAGTACGATCGCACTTATACAATTTCTTTGCAACAAGCGCGGGAAAAACTAGGTTCTGACAAACAAGGAAAGGCGATCGCACCGTTTGTCAGTCAATTTAGCACGCCCGATCGAGCTTTTGTTTACACTGGCACAGAAGCCTCAGAAAAAGGGCGGTTAATTCTTTACAATCTCACCCGCAAACAAAAAATCATCCTCACTCCTGAAAATTTAGTAGTTAAAGATTATAGAATTTACCCGGCGGGCGATCGCATTTTATTTTCTGCTAGCGAATGGTCAAAATATCAGCCTGGTTTGTACGAACAATCCTTGTATGCCGTCACTACAGGCAGAAGTTCCGATCCGGCTCAAAAACCTGGCAGCATTCAGCAGATTTTAGGCAATCAAGACTATGAAAATCTCAAATTCGATCTGTCTCCTGATGGCAAGGCGATCGCGATTCAGCGAGCAAAGAGGGGCAATGCAGAGGACATTGGTTTGTGGGTAGTGCGATCGCAAACTTCGGTAGTGCCGCAGCGGTTGTTAAGTCATCCCGCAGGAGAATTTGCGATCGCCCCAGACAGCGCAACCCTAGCAAACCCGCAAGCCGACGGCATCGCCATTTTATCCCTAACACCAAACGTCAAACCTTTAGAATTCATACCATCTTTTCGGAGAGTATTCAGCTTCACTCCCGACGGCAGAGAATCGGCAATGCTCAAGTACAATAGCGATTTTACGCAGTCAATCTTTTTAGTAACCAACCAGGGATTGCAAAAAGAATTAATCCGCACCGCCGGAGAATTCATCAACTGTCAGTTTGACCCCAGAAATCCTCAGCTTTACTGCTTGTTAACCAGGCGCAAGCCAGGGAAAGAGTTTTCCGAACAACTCACCCTCGAAGCAATTGATTTGCAGACATTTAAAGTAAAACCCTTGTTAGTTTTGCCAGATCGGGTGGAGACAAAAATGAGTTTGTCTCCGGACGGGTTAGAATTGCTGTTAGATCGGGTAGTTGTCAAGAAATCAGAACCAGTCGCAGGAGATTTGAGAACAGATGGCGGAAGTGCGATCGCCTCTTCAACTCTCATACTTTTAAACTTAAAAAACGCACCGGCATCTAATAATTCTCCATCAGCCGAAGACTTGCCTTTAAAAGGATTCCGCCCTCGCTGGCTGCCCTAAACAAATCGAGACTCCTAATTTTTTCATGGCTTCGTTTTTCTTTTAGGACAAAGTTTCGACAATAATCATTATATAGCCTTTCTCAAAAAGATGAGGTACTCATGGGGATAGGGCATAGGGGATAGGGCATAGGGCATAGGGCATAGGGCATACCTCACTTTTCTGAGAAGCGCTATATATATAATAGCAATTCCCAAATTTATGCAATGCCGTATTTGTATGGTGTGGAGCCATCGCCAAAAAACATCGAAAATTTCATAGGGTGACGCACCGAAAATATTTGAGGAAACCACCCGGAGTTTCACACAGTATGTAGGGTTGGTGCGTCAGGGGAGAATCTCAGTTTTGTTTGAATAATGCTACATCGGTTGCGATCGCTTTATAGAAGCTTGGCTATGCGGGGAAAGTAGCACTAAGGCAAAAAAGACCTAATTGCCCAAGTTAGATGCACCCGTCCATCATGCGTAAGTCCTGTCTCTGGTAATGGGAAGCCTCGCTACTGAAATTCTCAAGGTACTAAGAACTTCTCAAAGCTTTATTGTCCTTCCTTCACTCTTACCAGAAAGAATTGGTTGAAAGCCTCTCCCTTTGAGGGAGAAATTAAAATCAGACTATTCATTACTCCAATCCTCTTCCTTGTAGGTAGAGGTCGCTCTCAAACTGTCAAGCGGTCAACTGTCAACTGTCAACTGTTGAATATGGCTTTTGTACAACAATTCTGACTGAATCGTATTTTTTTTCGTCGGGAGCCAGAAATGTTTTCAGTAGTAACTTCCAAGCTTGGAGTTTACTGTTTGCTTTGGGCTTTACCATCCCAGGAGATTGCCTTGAATCGAGCGCATTCAAAATTTTTCTTTCATCCTCGATCCAACCGTTAGTAAATAGGCGATAGTAGCCATTAAACTCGGTAGAAATTACCTCAAATCCCACCTGTTCGCAGATAGCGCGCAAACTTTCCGGTGTGAAGAAATAAAAATGCCTTGGCACATCTAGATGGAGCCATGCAATCCCTGATTCTTTTAGCGCCCTACACGAGTTATTTGGTACTTCCATCACCAATTTGCCGCCCTCCGCGAGCAACTCCATGGTATTGCGGAGTGCCAGTAAAGGATTTATGGTATGTTCCAGTACGTGGTTCATAATAATCATGTCGTATTTTCTCGACGTGATTTCCGGGGGCAAAGATTCAGCAGTGCCATAATATACATCAAGATTTCGTTCCTCGGCGAAACGCAAAGCTTGTCTATCTGGTTCTACTCCCCAGACTTTGTGACCATCCAATTTGAATTCTTCCAGCAGTTTGCCATTGGCGCAACCGATTTCTAATATCGAGTAAGAAGAAGTCCCGAACTGCTGTTTCCACCATTGAGTGGTGACATCTACTCCCTTATCGAAACGCCAAGCTAGATGCGTCCGCAATTTATCGAAGAAGGAAATAGAAGAGGGTGCTTCTGAGTCGGTAAATTCTGCATGGTGAGTATAGTAATCGTCGATGTCGTAGAAGCTCTCAATTTGATCGAGTTCTGGTAGAGGATGGAGGCATCCAAGTTGTGATTTTTGACACCAGTACAATTGAAATGACTCTTTATTTGCAGGTCTTCGCCAATCACCCGGGATGAATAACCAGGGCTTCATACTCTGTCCCGATATAAGGGAAACTACAGTAGGACTTAAGGGCTTCTGAGTTTGCATTGGAGTTCTCCTTATTTTACAGACTTGATGTACTGATAACCACCGGAGTTGCAGTTTACATCATGAAATCAGTTATCGCAGTTGAAAATTGTGTGTTCTGATACACAGTAGATGATTACCCTAAAATTATGAGGCTTCAGAAACACATTTCTCCGGCATGGTTGTTAGCTTAACGTCTTATTTAACATAACTCATTTAATTTCACTACTCAGGACAGGTTTTAGTCAGGAATCAGGCTAGGATAGGGTTTGGGCTTTCTGGGCAGCTAAAATTCCCACGATAGAATGAGGGTTTGAGCCACTGCCCAAAAATGTGGAAATTATTTTAACTTGCTTTGTCACTTCTCCGATAAAAACACACTTATTCCCTTATTTTCTGTGACAAACCGGGTATAAAGGTGCTTGAACACTGACTTAATCACCCGAGGCATCCCAAAGTCGATCGGCATCATATTTTCTGGTAACTTCCAATCGACAACCTTGAGAGTTTCCGGGCGCAACAGTGGAAAATCGAGTTCCTCCAAATTCGAGCACAGTCCCAATCTCATCGCCGCAGCTACAGTCGGAACCATTGCTGGATCGACATTAATAATTTCTACTAAAGTTCGATCCAAAGCAAACACATCACTGGACGCGCCCAAAATTCCTAAAAACTTAGGTTCGCCGCCGCTGGGCCCGTTACCTTCGTGACCGATAATCCCATCCAAAATCGTCAAATTTGGGTTAATTGTCCGGGCCGTTTCTACCAGCATTTGACCGAATCTGGCGCTATCTTTGCCAGCTTCCATGTGCCACCAAGCCTTCATTTTCCCGGGGACGCAGCCGAACAAGTTTTTGACGCCCATGGTGACGGTTAATTGAACGTGAGATTTGAGTTTTGGCAGATTAATCACCACATCAGCTTCCATTGCTTCTTTGCAAAGTCGGAGATGGTTGAAATCTTGGCTGACTGTTTCGTAGCGTTTTCCTTTAAACTCTACTACTGGCAAATTTAGTTCTGCCAACAGTGGCAAATAACCGTTGGCTTTAGCGACACCCATGGCGCTACCAAAAGCGGGACTGTCTCCTAAAAACGGTTTGCCGCCCGCTTCGATGACCATTTTCGCTACGCAGTAAACTAATTCCGGGCGGGTGACGCATTCTTTGGTAGGGCGAGCACCTGTGAGGAGGTTGGGTTTGAGTAAAACTCGATCGCCCGATTTGACAAAAGCCGACATTCCGCCCAAGGGTGCGAGCAGGTTTTCTAAGGATTTTTGGAGTTTTTGGCGATCGTATGAATTGGCCCGAATTAAACTAACGGCAGACATAATGATTCAGTTGACAGTTGACAGTTGACAGTTGACAGTTGACAGTTGACAAAAGAAGGAAGAGGATTGGAGTAATGAATCGTGTTCTTTTAATTTCTCCCGATCGGGGTTCCGGCTTTAAACTAATTTTTTTTCGGAATCGGGAATTGGTAATGGGTAATTGGCGATCGGGAATTGGCAGGAGAAATGGATTATTAGTATTTTTTTACTTCGTGATTACCAATTACCAAGTACCAATTACCAATTATCCATTACCAATTACCAATTACCAAGTTTAAGTATTCATCGGCAATCTGCCAGAAGCAGCCCGCTGCATGGTACTAACTCGCAGGGAGTTAGAGAAAATTCCTTGACCTTGAAGTTCCGGGATAGCAGGTTTAACTTCCACTTTCACCAACCGGGCCGTGCAGATAAAAACCGTTTGATCGACTAGATGAAAAGTCAACCAAGGTTGATTTAACAAATTTAGCACTTCCTCTTGAAATTCTTGTGCAGGCATCGGAACAGTAAAGGTTTCCGTGTGACCTTCCACATAATGAAATGTCACTTGAGTGGTGTTCTCTTTATCTTGAGTTACTTTGCCAAAGGAACCTGCGCGCATAAATATTGCTCCCAAACTTTAGAGTTGAAAAGATTAAGATGGCGGTTGAAACCGCGTTTAAACAAACGAAGATGGCGGTTGAAACCGCGTCTAAACAAACGAAGACGGCGGTTGAAACCGCGTCTAAACAAATGAAGACGGCGGTTGAAACCGCGTCTAAACAAACGAAGACGGCGGTTGAAACCGCGTCTAAACAAACGAAGACGGCGGTTGAAACCGCGTCTAAACAAACGAAGACGGCGGTTGAAACCGCGTCTAAACAAACGAAGACGGCGGTTGAAACCGCGTCTAAACAAACGAAGTCCACCTCCGTGGACTGAAGAAAATAATGTAATTTTAACCGCCGGTTTTCTTCTCCCAAGGGCATTGGCTTATACCTGCGATCGCCTAAACGTTAGCAGAAGATACTGGCATCGCACTCATTTTCTCCAAATCCAGAACTGTTGCCAAATCTTCTGCACTCATTAAACCGCGTTCCAGCACAATTTGCCGCAAAGATTTGCCGGTTTCGAGAGATTCTTTGGCGACGGCGGCGGCGTTGAGATAGCCGATGTGAGTATTGAGGGCGGTAACGAGGGCGAGACTGCCTTCTGCGTAGGCGAGACATCGATCGCCATTGGCTTCAATTTTGTCGAGGCATTTGGTTGTTAGGGCGCTGATGGTGTTGCCCAAAATTTCGATGCTGTGAATCAGATTGTAGGCGATCAGGGGCATCATCACGTTTAATTCTAATTGTCCTGCTTGGGCTGCTAGGGCGATCGCGCTATCGTAACCCATGACTTGAAAACACACCATCGATGTCATTTCTGCCATCACTGGATTGTATTTCCCAGGCATAATGGACGAACCAGGTTGCACCGGAGGCAGTTGAATTTCCTTGAAACCTGTTTTTGGCCCCGAGTCCATCAAACGCAAGTCGTGGGACATTTTAACGCAATCCTGAGCGAGATTTCGGATGGCGCCGGAGACATTAACAAAGGGCGCCATGCTCTGCATTGCTGCCATTAAATGCGGTGCTGGTTTCAGGGGTTTTCCGATTAACTCCGAAAGAATTTGAGCGACTTTTTCGCAGTATTCTGGGTGAGTATTTAAGCCAGTTCCCGCAGCACTTCCGCCCAATCCCAAGGATGTTAAATCTCCGGAAGCAGTGGCAATTCTGGCACTGTGTTCTCTCAGAATCTGTGCCCAAGCGCGGAAGGTTTCGCCGAGTCGCACGGGGACGGCATCTTGCAAGTGAGTGCGGCCGGATTTGACGATATTGTGGAATTCTAAGGCTTTTTTGTCCAGGGATGCGATCGCCTGCGACAAAGCCGGGAACAAAGTTTTTTCCAAAGCCAACAATCCGCCAATCCGAATTGCAGTTGGAATCACATCATTGGTTGATTGACCGTAGTTTACGTGATCGTTGGGACTAACGCGCTTGTAGTTACCTTTTTCATCGCCCATAATTTCCAAAGCGCGATTGGAAAGAACTTCATTGACGTTCATGTGGTGAGAAGTTCCGGCGCCTGCTTGGTAGACATCAACGACAAATTGATCGCGTAAATTTCCGGCTAAAACTTCATCAGCAGCTTTAATCAGTGCGGCGCTGATATCTTCAGGAATGCAGCCGAGTTTACCGTTAGCTATCGCGGTAGCTTTTTTAATTAAAACGCAAGCATCGACGTAAGTTGATAAAGGCTTAATACCGCTAATTGGAAAATTTTCAACGGCGCGCAGAGTTTGGATGCCGTAGTAAACAGTAGATGGGATTTGTTTGTCTCCCATCGAGTCGCTTTCGGTGCGGTAGGTGATGGTTGGCTGTTGAGTCATGTCGTCTGGTTTGCGATAATTAGGAAGTGTACAATTTTTTGGGTAACACCGCGCTGCGGGTGTTTTTACTGTACCGCACCCGCTGGCGACTGTGCAGTAATGCGTAAATTGCGATCGGCTAGAATTATCTCACGTCAAGCGTGTTTAATCTAAAATCTCAAATCGAAAAATGGAAAATCGACAGTCTCGATCGCCCAAAATTATCTCACATCTCGGGGTTCCCTCTGCAATCAAGTTGGCGTTCAACAGTTGACAGTTGACAGTTGACAGTTGACAGTTTGAGAACGACCTCTACCCAGAAGTCCGAGGATTGGAGTAATGAATAGTCTGATTTTAATTTCTCCCGCTCGGGGTTGGGACTTTCAACCAATTCTTTCTGGTAAGGGCGATCGCGCGCAGACAACCCCAGTTAGCTATAATCTTACAAGCAAACAAATTTCAGTCTTACTGTTAAACTGCCATGAACAAACCAGAAAAAATTTTCAAACACCCAATAAATATTTTGATAATAGGCTTAAGTGTCTCCATGATTTTTCCGGCTTCAGTAAAAGCTAGATCCAGCATAGTTTCCTCCCTAGTAACTTCCGAAAAGCCTGCCGTTTTAATCGCTAAGGTTCAGCGGCGAATCCAGTTCAAAAAAGGTACTCATTCAGCCGAAATCAAAGGAGGAGTAGCCCGTGGCACTGTCAATACTTATTCGATCGCAGCTAAAAAAGGGCAAAAGATGAAAATCGAGATCCAATCCCTTGAAAAAAATGCTGTTTTTAGCATCATAGACCCAAACACAAAGACGATAGTTAAAGAATCAAAAAGCTGGTCTGGCGAATTGAGCGAAACAGGAGACTATCAAATAGCTGTCGCTACAGAAAGAGGAGGTGCAAGTTACAATATGTCAGTTTCGATTAAGGAATGAGAATGAAATAACTTACAATTTAATGGTTCTTGTGGGATGGGCGTCCCGCCCGTCCAAAAAAGACGGGCGGGATGCCCATCCCACGCTGACCGTTTTGACTGAAAGGGCTATCACAATCATCCGAGAGTGGCCCCTTTGTATAGAAATCTCATCGAAATTGTTGTTAAAAATTGATACAGGCGAAATCTTTCACCTACAAGCAATTTACTCAATTTTAAACGGAGTGTAAATGCTCGGCTTCCTTGTGACAGGTTTAAGTATGTCGGGTTTATTTGGCAGAAGAAAACAGCCAACCTCAAACGATTAAAAGTAAAGATGCGAGACACTAACGAAGAACTTGATGATGACTGTTGAACCGGGTAATTTTAGGGTGAAAATATTCCCTTAAAAATTAAAACGGATAATCTATACATCGTTCCGGTTCATCGTAGCGTAACTGTCTTAACCAAATTTCTGGGATTTTGTAACAAAAGTTCAAGTTTTGCATCCGGTAAAGTTGTTATATTTGGGTTGCAAAAACAATTTTGAAGCGGGCGCATTGTCAAATATTATGTCACGTAACACAACCATAAATAACTTTTTTAGCCTCCAACAGGCACTAGAAGGAATAATTGTTGAGGATTTAAAAAAGCTCAAAGCATTATTACCCGATCCTCGTAAATTAACCCGTAAAGCGGATCTGGTTGATGGAATTAAATCGCAATTGCGGGGAGAGAACCTTCGGAATCTGTGGGCGAAATTAGATGACATTCAAAAAGCGGCTGTAGCTGAAGTTATACATGGGGAGGATGGTGTTTATTTTCCTGCGATATTTAGCGCCAAATACGGAGAACCAGCAAATTTTGGAACCAGCGATCGCTATGGAACTAACAGAGAACCATCACTACTATGCTTGTTTATTTATGGCAGGCAAATACCCTACGATTTAGAAGAAGAATTGCTGAAATTCGTTCCAAAACCCAAAGAAGCCACGTTAGATCATGCTGGTGAAACAGTAAACAATATTGCTAGACTCAGCATTCAAAGATATAACTACAGTACAGGAGAAAAGGAGACAGAAGAATACGAGATGCCCTTGGCTTCTTGTGAAACACAGTTGGCAGCTACAAAGGATTTGGCAGCCGTTTTGCGTATGATTCAGTCGGGTAAAGTTGCTGTTAGCGATAAAACTGGTTTACCTACTGCTGCAAGTGTAAAGGCGATCGCCTCTATATTGCAAGGCGGTGATTTTTATAATGAGGAACAGCGTCAAATTACCCTAGCCAAGGATAGCGACTTCGACGATGAAGTATTCGCGGAAATCGGTAGCATCAAGCCCTTTGCTTGGATAATGATAGCCCAAGGAAGCAAGTTCGCGGAACGATCGGGCAAAAAGCTAGTTTTGACGAAAGCGGGACAGAAAGCTTTACAAGAATCACCCGCCAAAGGTTTGCAGACAGCATGGAAACGCTGGTTAAAGACAAAAATCTTTGATGAATTTCGCCGCATTGATGCGATCAAAGGACAAACTGGCAGGGGCGCAAGTACCATGACAGATGTGACGTGGCGGAGAGATGCGATCGTCTCTGTGCTGTCAGAATGTCCTGTAGGTAAGTGGGTTCTGTTTCATGAATTCAGTAAATATCTAGTCGCAACGGGCCATAGCTTTGATGTGAACGAGCAACCGTACTATCTGTATATTGGTGAAGCTGGATATGGGAATTTATCAGAATTGGGTGGCTACAGTTGGCCGATTCTGGAAGAAAGATATATGCGCTGTTTTTTGTTTGAGTATGCTGCTACTTTGGGAATCATTGATGTTGCATATGTCGATCCGTTACTCATGCCATCCGATTATGACTATCTTTGGGGAACCGACTATCTGGAATTTTTGAGTCGTTATGATGGCTTAGTATATTTTCGTTTGACGGCTTTGGGGGCTTACTGTTTGGGCTTGACGGATAAGTATACTCCGCCAGCAATTGAGGTTCGTCAAACGCTGCGGGTATTGCCGAATTTAGAAATTATTGCGGCGGGAGATGGTGTCGAGACATCTGATGCGATCGTCCTTGATGTCTATACTAAGAAAGTTTCGGATGTGGTGTGGCGTCTCGATCGCCCAAAAATCTTTGCAGCCATTGAAAATGGATACCCATTAGCCGAGTTTACAGAGTTTTTGGACGCCCGGAGTATTGAACCGCTGCCGCAAACTGTGCAACAATTTCTGACGGATGTTACAGAGCGATCGAATAGCGTGCAAGATATAGGCACTGTCAGGTTGATTGAATGTAATACTGCCCATATAGCATTGCTGATTGCAAATGATTCCCGTACTAAAAAATTCTGTCAGTTGGCGGGCGATCGCACTTTAGCGGTTCCATTGGGCCAGGAAACGAAATTTCGCACCGCCCTGCGGCAAATGGGTTATGTCTTGCCCCAGACTGATAAATAATACACCTGATAGTATTAGTCTCAACAATGGCGACTTTTGTATTTTTCGTTTATAGCCGAGGCCAGATCCCCCTAAATCCCCCTCCCGGGGGACTTTGAGAAGCATCCTGTCTCCCCCAAATCGTTGCGGGGGCTAGGGGGGAGAAAAACCCTAATCGCCAGTATTTGTAGGGTGCGTCGCTGGCGATAAATCCCTAAAAAAGATCGACAATCTCGATCGCGACCCACCTTTGACATAGACTGGAACAAATAAACCAAACATTTCTTCCTTCTTCCCTCTTTCTTCTTTTTACCCGATCGTGAAGTCGAAGGGCTTTCTTCCTTCTATCAACTATCAACTGTCCCAGGTCAACTGTCAACTGCCAACTAAGAGAGGGCGGGCACGGGGGCACCGCCCCTACAAACTATCAACTGCCAACTGTCAACTGTCAACTGTCAACTGTCAACTGTTAATTATGAGTTATGTTCCTGAAAATGCTTTAATCGTGCAGAGCGATCGCTCAATTTTACTAGAAGTTCACGCTCCTACAGCGAAATTAGCACGAGAAGCGATCGCACCTTTTGCCGAATTAATCAAAAGTCCCGAACACATCCACACCTATCGGATCACGCCCTTAAGTGTGTGGAATGCGCGGGCGGCAGGAATGTTAGTTGAATTGATGATCGCAGCGCTGCGAAAGTATGCTAAATATGATATTCCCGAATCGGTAGCACAGGAAATTGAACTGCTGGGTACGCGCTACGGATTGACGGTAATTGAAAGAATTAATGCGGAAAATCCCGATTTACAACTGCGGATTGTCGATCGCCCGCTGACGGAGTTGTTAGTGCGGGAAGAGCGCGTAAAACCGTTGTTAGGTAAGCGGATCTCGGATCTTTGCTTTCAAGTTGATGCGGGAAATCGCGGTGTACTCAAACAAGCTTTGCTAGCAGTAGGTTATCCGGCGGAAGATTTGGCTGGATATGTGGAAGGTGCCGAGTTGGCGATTGCGTTGCGCGATCGCACTTTAGGAGGCGACTTACCCTTTAATTTGCGCGCCTATCAAAAGGAAGCGGTAGAGGCATTCTATCAAGGAGGAGAGGTAAAAGGTGGCAGTGGAACGATCGTCCTACCGTGCGGTGCTGGTAAGACAATTGTAGGGATGATTGCGATGAGTTTGGTGCAGCAAAAGACACTGATTCTCACCAGCAGTTTGACTTCGGTGCACCAGTGGCGCAGGGAAATATTGGACAAGACGAGTTTAACTGAAGATGCGATCGCCGAGTACAGCAGCAACAGCAAAAAAACGGCTTCTGTAACTCTCTCGACTTACCAAATGCTCAGTTATCGATCGACTAAAGATGATGACTTCCCCCACTTCGAGTTATTTAACGCGCAATCCTGGGGACTGATTATTTATGATGAAGTTCATCTATTACCCGCACCGATATTTCGGATTACCGCCGACTTACAAGCGCGACGGCGGTTAGGTTTGACTGCGACATTGATTCGCGAAGACGGGAAAGAAGGAGATGTTTTCACACTAATTGGCCCGAAACGCTATGACGTACCTTGGCGCGAATTGGAAGGACAGGGATTTATTGCCACAGCCAATTGTACCGAAATCCGCGTCGCCCAAAATGAAGCCGAAAAAATGGAATATGCCCTCGCGCCCCGTCGCAGTCAGTTTCGGATTGCTGCGGAAAATCCGGGTAAGTTGGATGTCGTGCAAAGTTTGTTGCAAAAGGAAGCGGGACACCGTATTTTAATTATTGGCGAGTATCTCGAACAGTTGGATGCGATCGCCCGAGTTACCGATTTGCCGTTGATTACCGGGAAGACAAAACAGGTTGAGCGCGATCGGCTCTACGAAGCATTCCGTCACAAAGAGATTCCCGGATTAATTCTATCTCGCGTCGGCAATTTTGCCGTCGATTTACCCGATGCCGACGTGTTAATTCAAGTATCAGGTAAATATGGTTCACGCCAAGAAGAAGCGCAGCGCCTGGGACGAATTCTCCGGCCAAAATCTGACGGACACACTGCGAGTTTTTATACATTAGTTTCGCTACAAACTTGCGAGGAGGATTTTGCGCGGCACCGGCAACTGTTTCTGACCGAACAGGGCTACAGTTATACTATTGAGGTTCAAGGCGATAGTTAGTTGGCGTTAGGTATTCGTGTTTTTTCTGATTTGAATAGCTGTATTATTGTGGGATATGGGAAAAGTGCGATCGATCGGAAAATTCGGAAGCTATTGCGGGCGATAATGCTCCGCATCGCTAGCGCGATCGGGTTTCACCTGTCGGGAAAAATATAACGGTAAAGTTGAGCCGCCACAGATAACCCTTGACTCCCACAGATAAACTATCGGCAGTGGGATCTAACAACTTGCGATCGCTTCTATTCTATTTGAAGGTAATGTGCAGGTGCGAACTCAATACTCTATAATACATACAACCCAAATTCACCAAGAACCTTATGCCTCTGATTGAACTTGCACCCCTCCTCAAAGAATTATCTTATTCTGATAAGCTCATCCTCTTACAATTTTTAGTAGCTGAGTTATTAAAGGAATCTGGTTTAACCCCATTAGACCTTCAAGATCGAGACAAAGTAGCTAGTCAAGGTTTGTATGACTCTTTTGAAGCTGCTGCTGTTTTAGCAAAGGCGTTGACAGAGGAAAAAGTAGCTACACATGGTCGATAAAGTCAGATTTGCTTTCACGGAGATAGATCCAAGCCTCGGCGCATTGAGTACATTGCCGTACCTGCCAATAGTCCTGACTTATCAGAACCAATCTGTTAGTACGAGAGGCTTACTAGACACAGGTTCTAGCGTCAACGTATTGCCCTACGAAATGGGTTTAAGATTAGGAGCAGTTTGGGAACGTCAAAGGCTGTCTGTTCCACTAGGGGGAAACTTAGCTAGGTTTGAGGCGCGGGCCTTAGTGGTGACAGCAAATGTTGAGAGATTTTCGACCGTAGAGTTGGCTTTTGCTTGGACACAAGACAGAAACGCCCCACTGATTTTGGGACACATGAACTTTTTCCTGGTATTTGATGTCTGCTTTTACCGATCTGAATTGCTATTTGAAGTTAGTCCTAAGATGTCTCAATAGATAGCAAGAGTATTAACTGTCACATTATTTTATCCTCTAATCAAAGCTCGAAATGCAGTAATTTGCTTACTCATTTGATTTACCTAAATTGCATAGGGAACAAAGCGTTTGCAAGTTCTCAAGTACAGTCTCGCCTCCTTTGCTCCAAGCGATTTTGCGATCGATCTGTGAAAATCATTTAGGATTGCTATAGTTGGGACTATACCATCAAGATTTGGGGGTATGATGGGTGAAGTAACAAGGAAAGATGAAAATTATGGCGCAATTTGCACATATGGAACTACAAAACTTGATTGCGTGAGAAATAAACCGAAAAACGCTTAGGGAAGGTAATTCATATGCCAGAAACAATTAATTTTGAGCAAGCAGTGTTAGATAATCTGCGACAGTTGCCAACTGATAAACAAGAAGAAGTTCTAGACTTTGTACAATTTCTGGTGCAAAAAGCGTTACATAAAAAACAGTTACCCAGCGAAAGTTCTGAGTCAAACAGTTCGTCAATAACCCAACATCCTCTCAAGCTATCACTTATAGAAATTGCTAAGTTGTCGATCGCAGAACGCCATAAAATACTAGCACCATATATAGCTGCTACAGCCGAAGATTTTTTGAATTATCCTGAATTAACGGAGTTTTCGGTACTTGATGGCGAAGACTGGGAGACTGAGTATGACTACTAACCCAAAACGAGGAGAGATTTGGCTGGTACAACTCGATCCCACGCGAGGACAAGAAATTCAGAAAACACGTCCTGCTGTTGTGATTACTTCTGAAATGTTTACTTCAATTCCCATGCGGATTATAATTCCTGTGGCTACATGGCAACCTAAATTTCAAAATCGCCCCTTCATGATTCTGATTCAGCGAACTGAAGAAAACTGTTTAGACGCGGACTCAGCCGGGAATGTTTTGCAAGTTCGGAGTGTAACTACTGAGCGCTTTGTTAGATGTATCGGCAAAGTTTCAGAAATAGTTTTGCAAGAATTAGTAACAGGCTTAATTCTCTGTGTTGATTATAGTCCATAAAATCAAGAATGTCGATCGCCCTTACGACCGCAACTGCTCTAGATCTAGTAAAATTTGATATCTACCGATATCTGAGTGAAAATCGTCTGATTTCATTAGCAGCTTCTTGCCGTAGATTTAGCCGAAATGCTTCGCCCCTACCAGTATATTTTCAAAAATGAGATGCACCCATCGGAGTCCCCATCCATCCAGAACTAAAGTTCTGACTATATTTTCTTCTGCCCTATTGTATTTAGCATTTGCGACAAATTCTGATTGAGAATTTCATATCCCTGTGCGTTCAAGTGCAATTCATCGCGTCTATATTGTGGCAAAATTATGCCCTGACTATCGCCAAGAATCGGGAATGTATCAAACACTATGATTTTCTCTCCAGCTAAGGTAGCGATGTAGGTATTGACTTCTTTAATTGCTCGACTGATGTCATCAGACCAAAAAGGCTTGCGTTCTAGTGGCACTTCTCCGACTGGGAAAATAGTAGTCACGATTACTACTGCACCTAGATTCTTAGATTTTTCGACAATTCGCTTAATATTTGCTTGACAATTAGCAACGATCGCATTTCTGCTTTCTGGAAACAAGGGAATCGTTTTTAGATCGTTGACACCAACTTGGATTATGACAATTTTGGGTTTTAAGGAACTCACATGAGAGGCAAATCTCTCGATCGCCTGAACAGAGGTTTGAGAACCAATTCCCCGGTTAATAAACTCATATTGATCGAGATTGGGTGATGTCCAACTGGCTGCCCTGGAGTCACCAAAGAAAACCACTCGGGTTTGCTTGGTATTAGTAGCTGGCTGGGCATTGATGGGATGGTTGGTCAATCCCAGAGGATCTAAACGAGTTTGATTGAGTTCGCGATAATACTGTTTGGCTCGACTAAAAAGCAGAATATTTAGGAAAATTGAAGTTCCTAGGACTAATAAAAGTGCGATCGACAAAATAGTAGGTTTGCTCAATGTCATATTTTTGGAATTGTGCTGCAATTCAATGTCATATCTTATGGGAACTCTATATCGATGGGTTAAACTGCCAGAATACGATACCCATACTCAGCAAGAATAAGTGCATAAGAAGCTGTCCCAGCACCAATATCGGCAATTTTATAAGCCTGTGAAGATTGCGGAATTTCTAACAGTTTTGTGGCTGTACGCGGATCGCTTCTTCTGGTTTGGACGTAGGTTTTGCCGATCGCGTCGTAAAGTGCCATCCTCCATCCTCCCTCTCCAATGCTTAACCGTAAATTCATTATACCGATCGCCCTTACAACTCCCGCAACCCAGGCCCAACCACAATACTTAATAAAAACTTTACAAAAGTTACCATGTTGCCCAACACGAGTTAGAGTTATCCTATAAAATCCAGCAATCCTGCAAAGCGTCAACCTTCCCGTCACTTATCCAGTGGTTCGATGACTCACACCCAAAGCACCAAAACCGCCACCCCTACTGCAATTTATTCCTTGACAATTGCTCCCGCCTGTGTATTGCGGGGTCAAAACGCCCTCGCACAAGCCGGAGATGCGATCGCCCGTTTCGGAAAGCGGCCCCTAATAGTCGGCGGTAGCAATTCCCTCGCCGCCGCCAAACCCTACCTGCAACCAATTCTCGAAGGCACTGGGGCGGGCACGGGGGCACCGCCCCTACAGTTTGCTGAAATAGCCTATGGCAATGATTGCAGCGAAGTCAGCCTCGAAAACCTCCGCGAAGCTGCTAGCAACCATCAAGCCGACTTCATCATCGGTGTCGGTGGCGGCAAAGCCTTGGATGCAGCCAAACTTCTCGCCCACCAGTGCAAAATTGCGATCGTCACCATCCCCACATCAGCAGCCACCTGCGCCGCTTGGACAGCACTTTCTAATATTTATTCCGAACAAGGTGCCTTTCAATACGATGTTACGTTAGCCAGATGTCCCGATTTATTGATACTCGACTACGGCTTAATTCAAACAGCACCGCAACGAACATTAGTAGCAGGAATTGGAGATGCGATCGCCAAATGGTACGAAGCATCAGTCAGCAGCGGACACTCCGAACAAACTCTGATAATTTCTGCCGTCCAACAAGCTAGAATCCTGCGCGATATCTTGTTCCAAAAATCAGCCGCCGCCCTCAAAGAACCAGGTAGCGAAACCTGGCAAGAAGTCACAGACGCCACCGTATTGCTAGCAGGAGTCATCGGCGGAATTGGCGGAGCTGGGTGTCGCACCGTTGCCGCCCACGCTGTTCACAACGGCCTAACTCATCTATTAGCAAGTCACGGCACATTGCACGGCGAAAAAGTTGCCTACGGTATATTAGTGCAACTGCGGCTAGAAGAAATTCTCCAAAACAATCAACTAGCAGCAACCGCCAGACAGCAACTGCTAAAATTCTACGCCGAGATTGGATTGCCCCAAACTTTAGACGACTTAGGACTCGGAGACGTTAGCCTCACACAATTGCAGCGCGCCGCCGAAATAGCTTGCCATCCCAATTCCGACATCCACAGACTGCCATTTAAAGTCGTTCCCGAACAATTAATGGCAGCGATGGTTTCTACCACCGCACCTGTGGGAGAATTGAAAATCAAGAATTAAAAAAGTTTGTAGTAAGGACTTTAGTCCTTGAAACTTTTCCCGAGAAAGGACTGAAGTCCTTACTACGAACCAGGCAAAATCCGATGTTTTCTACAGCACCACTTGTGGGACAATTAAAAATTAAGAATTAAAACAGTTTGAGTAAGGACTAAAGTCCTTACTCAAACTGTGTGAGAAAGGACTGAAGTCCTGACTGCGAACCCGAAAAACAACTAATAACTGATACACAAAAAATGACTTTGGATTGGATTAGCCCTGCTGACAGGTTGCAAAAACTACCGCCCTACGTATTTGCCCGTCTCGACGAACTCAAAGCCCGCGCCCGCGAACAAGGACTAGATTTAATAGACTTAGGAATGGGAAACCCCGACGGTGCGACTCCGCAACCGGTAGTAGAAGCCGCCATCGCAGCTATCCAAAATTCCGCAAATCACGGCTATCCGCCCTTTGAAGGAACTGCCAGTTTTCGCCGTACAATTACCAAATGGTACAGCCGCCGCTACAATGTTGAACTCGATCCAGAAGGGGAAGCATTACCTTTATTGGGTTCTAAAGAAGGTTTAGCACATTTTGCGATCGCCTATATCAATCCCGGCGACTTAGTATTAGTACCGAGTCCCGCTTATCCCGTATTATTTCGCGGCCCAATCATCGCCGGTGCCAAAGTTCACAACATCATCCTCAAACCAGAGAATGACTGGGTAATTGACCTAGGTTCCATTCCCGACAGCGTAGCCGAACAAGCCAAAATACTCTACTTTAATTATCCCAGCAATCCGACCGGAGCAACGGCCCCCCGCGAATTTTACAAAGATATTGTTGCTTTCGCACACAAACATCAAATTTTGTTGGTTCACGACTTGTGTTATGCGGAATTAGCCTTTGACGGCTATCAACCGACAAGTTTATTAGAAATTCCAGGCGGCAAAGAAATCGGTGTTGAATTTCACACCATGTCAAAAACCTATAATATGGCCGGCTGGCGAGTCGGTTTTGTAGTTGGAAACAGCCGGATTATTCAAGGTTTGCGGACTTTAAAAACTAACTTAGATTACGGCATATTTTCTGCCTTGCAAGCAGCAGCAGAAACAGCGTTGCAATTACCAGACAGTTACTTGCACGAAGTGCAGGAACGCTACCGCACTCGCCGCGATTTTATGGTTGCAGGATTGGCAGAATTGGGGTGGAATATTCCTAAACCTCTGGCTGCAATGTATCTTTGGGTTCCTTGCACTCCGGGCATGAGTTCGACAGATTTTGCCCTGAATGTTTTGCAGAAAACCGGTGTGGTTGTCACTCCTGGTAATGCTTTCGGCCCGGGTGGCGAAGGATATGTGAGGGTTAGTTTGATTGCAGATTGCGATCGGCTGGGAGAAGCTTTGCGCCGTTTGAAACAAGCAAACATTCGATATTAGTTATTGGGCATGGGGCATAGGGCATGGGGCATGGGGCATGGGGCATGGGGCATAGGGCATGGGGAATTGGTCATTAGTCATTGGTCATTGGTCATTGGTCATTTGAACCAACAGTCAACAGTCAACAGTCAACTATCAACTGTCAACTATCAACTGTCAACTGACTATAACTTTTTAATTTGTTCGATCGCCCAGTTGAACGTTTCCATAACTTGCTGGAGGGCAAATTCGTCTTCCAAAGTAGATAAAGCCAGACTCGGCGACCTTCTCTCGCCCGGTTCTGTAGGTAGCGAAAGACCGATCGAACTTAGCTTATTTCTCAATTCCAGCCAATTTTGTTCAGCATTAAATGGCGGTTGGGAACCGTAATCGTCAGCAGAAATCTCCATTCTGCCAGCAATATCTACAGTGAATAACTGATATGGTTTTCTGCCCCTGTGATGCAACCCGGCCGCGAAACCCCCGTAGGTGTCCCCCGTTCCCCAATGGATTTGAATTTCGGGTTCTTGACTTTTTGCCCAAAGATATATAGATCTTGCCATTTGCGCCTCGTCCGCGCCTTGTCTGGCTTTGATTTCCGCAAAAAATGACGATTCATCCCAGCGCCTTCTTTCGCGCATTGCGTTGGATTTTTTATGCTGTGCTTCGGCTGTCTGACCGATAACTCTGGGAACCAAGGTTCTCAAACCATCTTCACTTACATATTGCTTAATTTCCAGGGCCAAAACTTCAAGCGGATCCATTTGTTCGTTGAGAAATTCCACAACTCGGCGCATTTCAGCGGAAATCTCGTCTGCTACAAATACTAAGCGAATTTTACCGGCTTGCAAATTAGTTTTAACTTTCTGCCAAAATAGGTCTTCATTAGCATCCGCACCGAGAAACTCTTCAAAAATCTGTTCGGGATCGCGACCCCGATCGCGACAATTGGCTTCAAACAGAGCAATAATTGAATCTATTGGCCAGTAAACCAACGCATTAGCAGCATAGTCGATCGACTGACCCAAAACTTTTTGCCGGAGTGCAGCATTAGGAGTGCGCCTGACATCCACCAAAGTAGGAACTGCATTTTGGTCGAGAAACAAGTGATCCAGCGACCACTGGACGGCACTTTCCTCATCGGTGGACACTGCTGCTTCCCGTGAAATTAACAGCCACTTCCGCGCCGTCGCCCGATCGATTTGATCTCCAGCAATCAGATTAGGATAAGTTACAAGCAAGTCTTGTAACTGGTCTTCCGAGTCGTAGGGCTGTTCCATCATTTCTACCAGCCTGTCGTCGTCCTGAATCAGATAAATACCTCCAGCCATGCACATCCACCTACTTAGTTTTAGATTTTAGATTTTAGATTTTAGAATTCAGGCTGATTTATTAGTTATTAGTCATTAGTCATTAGTTATTAGTTATTAGTTATTAGTCAATGAATTCAGAAGGTGCAAGGGATTATTCATTCATCATTCTTCATAATTAAAGAATTAAAGAAAAATTTGGAATTCAAGAATTTTCCTTGTTTGTCAATTCCACAAAAAACTCCTTCTGACTGATGACTAATCATAACTGACTAATGACTAATGACTAATCACAACAGTCAACTGTCAACTGACAACTGTCAACTGACAACTGTCAACTGACAACTGACAACTGACAACTGACTAAGACAACCAGTAAATACTTGCTGTGCTGGCCCAGTCATGTAAATCCGCCCAGAAACTTCTGCCCATTCAATTTCCAAAACGCCACCTGGGAGTTCAACAGCAGTTGTTCGATCGCACTTTCCGACCAACACGCCAGCCACCACAGCAGCACAAGCACCAGTCCCACAAGCTAGCGTAACACCTGCGCCCCTTTCCCACACACGCATTTTTATGTAGTCCCGTCGTATAACTTGAATAAATTCAGTATTTGTACGCTGCGGGAAGGCTGGATGGTGCTCGAATTGAGGGCCGACAGTTTCCAAAGCCACAGCCGAAACATCGTCTACAAAGGTAATGCAGTGAGGATTTCCCATGCTGACGCAGGTAACAGACCAAGATTTATCGGCAACTTCGATCGGCACATCTATCACTTTGGCATCTGGCGCAGCCAAAGTTGTGGGAATTTCCGCAGCCATTAGCCGGGGAAGTCCCATATCCACCTTAACCTGACCGTCCGATCGCAATTCGGGGCTAATCACACCCGCCAGAGTGTGGATGCGATACTCAGTCTTAGATTTACTCCCCCCCTTGCTAAGGGGGGGGTGAATTTCCGCTGCTTCCAAATCGGCGATAAACTTAGCCAAACAGCGAATCCCATTGCCGCACATTTCCGGTTCCGAACCGTCGGAGTTAAAAATCCGCATCGTATAGTCAGTGCCGTTTTGACCCGGAAGAGCAAAAATCACGCCGTCTGCACCGATCCCAAAATGTCGATCGCACATGGACACAGCTTGTTCTGGTGTTAAAACTGGTTCTGAGGAGTGGCGGTTGTCAATCAGAATAAAATCATTGCCCAGTCCTTGATACTTCGCAAACTCGATCGGCATAAAAACAAACCTCTGTTGATAGTTGATAGTTGACAGTTGACAGTTGACAGTTGACAGTTGTAGGGGCGGTGTCAATAGTGCGGGCCCTCTTCGTTGTCAGCAAACAGGTTGACAGTTGATGGCAAAAAAATGACTAATGACTAATGACTAATGACCGATGACTAATGACTAATGACTAATAACCAATTTACCCATTTTCCACTATGTCAGAATTTGAGACCGGATTGCCCAGCGTTCGCTTAATACAAAGCTACATCAAAGACAAAGAACAGTTAGAGATCAAACTGATGACTGGCGACTTGCTAGCCGGCAAAATTTTTTGGCAGGATCATAGCTGCATTTGCCTCCTAGATGCCTCAGAAACACAAATTCTGATCTCGCGATCGGCAATTGCTTATATTAAACCCAACGTCTGAGGAGAGGGCGAGAGGGGGAGATGGGGGTTCAACAGTTGACAGTTGACAGTTGACAGTTGACAGTTGGGGGAGAGGGGGGGAGGGGGAAAATCTTTCGTGTTTCCTGTTCCTTCTATCCGTTATCTCGTTTCCGGGTTCATCGGAGTTATATAGTGCGATCGTCTCGATCGCGATTGGTTCGATCGCGAGACGATCGCACTACATAATTGAAATATATTATTCCGATGCTACTGGATTTGATATCACATCCGTTACATCCCCTACAGAGCTTGCTTGCTGAACTTCCGTCTTCCGTCTTCCATCTGACGAATAACGTTCGATCGCGCGGACAGCACTAATCCCCGATGCCCTCTTTTGCCGATGTCCTGCACAGACTAATGACTAATGACTAATGACTAATGACTAATCGCTAAATAGCTTTTCGCTAACTTGGGCGCTGACAAAAGGCAGCTTTAACGCAGGTTGTCGCAGCGGAGGCGAGGCCGTCCGCTGCATCAAGCCGAGCTCGTAGAAGCCGCCGCACAGTAGCAAACGATCGCCCTCTTGCAAATCAGTAGTTCCATCCGGCCAGCGAGTAAACTTCCCTTCCCGGCGGATCGCCCGCACCTGCACCCCGTACTGGGTGAGCAAATTTACCTCTGATAGTTTTTGGCCAACCCAAGGACTGTTGGCTGGTAACCTCAACCACTGACAGGAACTGTCGCCCTGCGGTACAGCAACTTCGCCCTTCGCCAGCAACTCAAAACTGATCAGTTCTTCCGGTTCACCCACTACCAAAAGTCGATCGCCCGACAGCAAAGCAGCCTTCCCGTTAGGATAATCAATTTCCTCACCATCTTCGCGGACGATCGCCATCACGCTGACCCCTGTCAACTGCCGCAAGTTAGTTTCTTCCAGAGTCATCCCACCAATGGGAGAGCCCTCCGGTAAGTTGTACCAATCGCCGTTGAGATCTCGAACCGCCACTTTCAAATCCCGCGAAACCGCCAAAGGTTCCCGCGCCGGCCGCAATTCCAGATAGCGGCTGCTGCGAATTTGCTGCACATCCCGCCCAATAGCCATTGCTGACAAACCCATACCAGCTAGCAAGTGGGCAGACAGTTCTAAACTAGCCTCAAACTCCGGCTGCACAACTTCCCAAGCCCCGAGTTGGTAAAGCAGTTCAATATCTTTATCTTTGTTGGCGCGCACCACAATATCCAAATCCGGGACTAATTCTAAAGCCCGCTTCAGACACAAACGAGTGCTCATCGGATCGGGAAGAGTAATCGCCATTGCTTTGGCACGTTCTACCCCGGCGGCTTCCAATACGTGCAAGCTAGCAGCATTCCCGTAAATGTAAGGAATTCCTGACACTCTGCATTCTTGAATTCTGCTTTCCGACTCGTCGATTACCACAATTGAACAGTTGCGGCTTTGCAGCACTTTGACTAAATTTCTGCCAACTCGCCCGTAGCCACAAACCACAACATGATTTTGTTCCGGCAAAGTTTCAGCTATTTCGACAGGTTGAGATGTTTGGTCAAAGTAGCGCTGCAAAGGCCCGAAATTTTCCGCCCACTTCAATAACTGTGGCACGCTTCTCAATACAAACGGCGTCAGCACCAAGGTGACTGCTGTCGTTCCTAAAATTAATAGGTAAACGTTTCGCGAAACCAGTCCCATAGCTTGGCCGGAACTAGCGAGTACAAAGGAAAATTCTCCGATTTGAGCTAAGCCCAAACCTGCGATTAATGCTGTTTTTAGGGGATAGCCAAATAATCGGACGATCGGCGTTACAATCAAGAATTTGCCGACAAATACTAGAAATACCAGTCCCAAAATTAACTCTAGATGGTTCCAGAGAAACACTGGGTCGATTAACATTCCGATGGTAACAAAAAATAAGGATGCAAAAATATCTCGCAAAGGCTCGACATAAGTTAGAGTTTGGTCGGCATATTCCACCTCCGAAATCATTAAACCCGCCACAAATGCGCCCATCTCGATCGAGAAACCCAGATATTCTGTCAGCAGCGCAATCCCTAAAGCCAAAACCACAACTCCCAGCAAAAACAGTTCCCGGCTTTCTGTTCTCGCGAGGTAGCGCAGCAACTGCGGTACGATCCAAATGCCCGCTACTACTGCACCCGCAGCAAATAATCCGATCCGCACCAGGGCCCAGACTATTGTCATGCCGATCGCCTCTGCGGGCTGGTTGAGGGCCGGCAAAACAGCCAGCATTAGCCCCAAGGCCAAATCTTGAACTACCAAGATTCCCAGCATGACTTGCCCGTGGGAAGTACCGCCTTCATTGCGTTCCATCAAGCATTTGAGTACAACCGCCGTCGAGGAAAGCGACAGGATCGCCCCTAAAAACACCCCTTGGGCAGGGGAATCTACCCAGCCTACACCCAAAGAAATTGCAGTAGTAAAGGCGATCGTCAGCACTATTTGCAAGCCCCCCCCGCCCAGACTAATTGCTTTAACTCGATTTAGTTCGGCGAATGAAAACTCCACTCCCAAAGCAAACAACAGAAAAGCAACACCAAATTCTGCCAGGGTGTCTACCTGAACTAATTCTTTAATCAGCCCCAAACCGGCCGGCCCAACTACGATCCCTCCCAGAAGGTATCCGAGAATTACCGGCTGTCGCAACAACGATGCAAAGAGTCCTCCTGCTGCGGCAGCAGCGAGAACTAGAACTAAGTCAACAATCAGTCGGAAGTCTTCTTGCACAACTTTATGAAAAAAGTGTAAAGTTATATTATAGTGTTTAATGTGTTGACTATGTTGGGGAGCGTTGACTATAGTTGAGTAGCAAACCCAACTGGCACTCTTGAACAAGGTATTTTGTAATGACAAAGAGTTCAAATCCTCACAAAAAGCTCAACCTCTTGCAAGTTTATCGAGGGATTGGGGCTTTATTGGTGGTACTGTTTCACGTCAACCAGATGAGTACGGAAAGATTAAATCAAGTTACTTTTTTTAATTTATTTCAGGCTGGATGGAGTGGAGTTGATTACTTTTTTGTATTGAGCGGTTTTATCATGGTCTACGTTCACCGATCGGCGATCGGCAAAAAAGACCAGTTAAAATCATTTTTAGTCAAGCGCTGCGTGCGAATTTACCCGATCTACTGGATAATTACTCTGACAGTTGTATTTTTCTTTCTAGTGATTCCAGGTTTTGCTAATGCTCAAGACTTAAGTTTGGACAAGATAATTCTGTCGCTGCTTTTGATTCCTCAATATGGCAAGCCAATTCTGGATGTAGGTTGGACTTTAGTTTACGAAATTTATTTTTACGTATTGTTCAGCATAGCTATCTGGCTAAAGCCTAAACAGTCTGTGCCTCTGCTATCAGTTTGGCTATTTATCACATTTCTACATTTTTGTAAAGTAGTACAATTTCCCGATGCTTTTTTCTTACTGAATACAGTATTTGGAAATATGAATCTAGAATTTGTTCTAGGTGGCTTGGCTGCGTATATCGTGCTTAAATATAACAATAAGATTACTAATTACAGATGGATCCTATTTGGGATAGCAAATTTAGGATATGTTATTTTAGGACTGTTTGTCGCTTGGGGCAACATAGAGTTCGATCGGATCAAGACTTTTGCAGTGCTGGCAGCTATATTAATCGTTGCTGCAACTTCGATCGAGCTTAAGGATTCTCCGAGACTTCCTTATCTTTTAATTTTCCTGGGCGATGCCTCGTATTCAATATTTCTCCTCCACAGTCCGGTGATATCAGCAACTACAAAAATTGTCCAAAAGGCGAATTTAGGAAAATATTTCGACGGTTTCTTTGCCCCTGCTATAGTGGCATTGTTGGCCGTAGTTATCGGCTGCATATTCTACTCTTTCATCGAAAAACCATTGACAGTTTATCTGCGGAAAAATGTAGTTGAAAAAATGTTTCTTCCGAAAACGCAAGCAAGCTAATTGTATGGTGCGTTGCTGTGAGATTCGCGGTGCGATCGAGCTTGCAGATTCGTAAATGCGACGCACCCTACTTTTGATATTACTCGGCTTCATCTCCTGACAAAATTTCCTCTAAATCTCTCGCTGCGTGCAGAATTCGTACCACCTCAACAAAGTCATCAAAAGACAAATAGAAAATTACATAATTGTCAAAACCCCTAACTGAAAACCTTCGCAAACCATCTAACCGTGGATTTTGCACTGGATAGAGGCGACCCATTCCCGACATTTGAGCCAACCTCGCCAATGTCTGACGTGCTGCATCAAAAAAACGCAGCGCAGCATCAAGATTATTTTGAGCAATATAAGCAAAATGTTCGTCTAAATCTTGACTTGCTCTTGGTGTAATAGCAATACGTTTAGTCATTACTATTTTTCGTCAATTTGAGACAGCAAGTGATTGCGTTTTTGCTCCCACCAATCATCGGTAATCTCTACAGAATTGCCACTCTCCAAACCTGCCAACAATAACGACTCTACTCGCAAGGCCCTTGCTTGTTCTTGGCGAATTAGGTGCAAGATATATTCCGCTGCATTGCTGTAGCCTCCGATCGCGACTTGTTCGTTAATAAATTTTTGAATTGAATCGGAAAGAGGAAGATTGAGAGTCATATTTTTGATCCTTCCTGATGTGCGATCGCCCTTAGCATATTTTCAATATTATAAACCAAATTTAACCTATTTTCGTTTGTGTGGGGTGCGTCGCTGTGAAATTGTCGATCGCATTTGCAGATTGTTTCGGGCGACGCACCTTACTATTGTGTGAAAAAATCATTCACACAAGACCAATAACAACCCGAAAACCGACCTCACAGGATCTATCAGTCTGCAATTTGCTCATATGACTCATACTTCTGCAAGCGTAGTCTGTACTATCGAAAGAACCTCCACGCAACATTCGTCGATTCTCTTCTCCGCCTATTTCCCAGGAACTTCCATCAGACGGTGCCCCGTTATAGTTAGAGTGATAGCAATCGCTGCACCATTCCCAAACATTTCCGTGCATATCATACAGTCCAAAAGCATTAGGCAAAAACTGCCCTACACCTGTTGTACACATCCGGGAATCTCTCGAAACATAGTCACGATCCAGATCGTCATAGGCAGGATAACTTGGCGTATAAGAATACTCAAAGGTAGTATTAACTAAATCCTTTGTAATTTTCTGACCAAAATAGAAGCTTGTCGTCGTTCCAGCGCGACAAGCATATTCCCATTCTGCTTCTGAGGGTAAACGATAAATATTGCCTGTTTTTTGAGTAAGCCGATCGCAAAATTCGACAGCTTCATTCCATGATACCTGTTCGACAGGTCGTTTAGCTCCTGTCCAACCGGATGGATCACTTTTCATTATTTGTTTCCACTGTTCTTGAGTAACGGTATATTCACCCATGAAAAAAGGTTTAATCGTTACCTGATGAATGGGTTGTGCTGAACTTTTTTCTCTGTCACCCATTTGGAATGTGCCACCAGGAATATAAACCATCTGGAGTGCAATTTTGTCACCTAAGTCTTCAGTAAAAACTTTAGCAGACTTAACGCAACGACTATTTTCTCTACCGTGGTTGTCTGCCGTGATGACATCAAAATTAAAACTATAAAAAAAGTTATTCAATTGCCATTTTATATTTGATTCATCTCGATCTTTTAGCAAATTGTAAACAGCAAATTTTACTTGTAGCGATTTATCGTTCAGTCCTTGAAGAAGCAAGTCTAAGCCAACTTCTCCATATTCGAGCGCTTCAGATAGTGCAGCGATTCTGACTTCGACAATGGGTGAAGCTAAGCGGCTTTTAACACCCGCAACTCCTCCAAGTACCGCCGCATCCTTAGGAATTAAATTTTGACCGCCAAGGATGGCATCATATTCTCCGGGTTGATTTTGCTCGTTTGGCATGGCATTGTAACCTCTGTAATATCTACAACTGTGGCATTAATCTAATAAATATGTCAAATATTCAAAACTTATAATATGTTTGAACAAGATTTTTTAATGTCATCTTTAATGCAGCGCAGGGCAAGTCCTAATAGGGCGTTATCCTTTTCGGTCAAAGCGTGCTAGATTAGCTACTTTGTGTAACATTAGCTAGACAAAGGTTAAGGACATCTGTCATGACAGCGACTGCGAATCGAGCTAACTGCGGAGAGACTGCCAAAATAGTGGCGAGTGCTATTTTTGGATGTAGGCTTTTGAGAACAAAGATGAAGAAGGCGATTTTGACAGGCCCAATTATTGCCAGCATTCTGGGTGTGGTATCGCCCGCGCAAGCTTTGCAGGTGCAGGTGACGCCGCCAAATCCCGAATTAGGAGATACGCTGTCAGTCATCATTCAGGTAAACAACGGCAGCCCGACTCCAACGGTTTCCGTACAGCAAAAAAATTACCCCGCGTTTGCGATCGGCAATAATCGCTTTCGGGCCCTGCTACCGACGACTCCACTGGATAAACCCGGTGCTCGCCTTCTTCAAGTCTCCGGTGACGGACAAGTGCAGAATTTGAATGTGCAAGTTCGATCGCGCAATTTTCCCACTCAATCCATCTGGCTGCCGCCCGGGAAAGACTCCGAAGGTACAGATGCCGAATTCGATCGCGTGGACGCGTTTAAAGCACTGGTGACACCCCAAAAATTTTGGGATGGCAAATTGTTGCGCCCCAACTCCGGCGAAATTACCACTATTTACGGCGTGCGGCGGTACTATAATGGGGTATTTGCTAAGGACTACTACCACCGCGGCGTCGATTACGCGGGCGCTTACGGTTCCCCTGTAGTTGCACCGGCCGCCGGTCGCGTGTCTCTCGTGGGACGCGAATCCCAAGGGTTCAAAATCCACGGTAATGTAGTTGGTATCGACCACGGCCAAGGGGTAGCAAGTATTTTGATGCACCTCAGCCGGATTGATGTCAAGGAAGGCGATTTCGTCAAAGCGGGTCAAGTAATTGGTGCTTTGGGGTCAACGGGGGCTTCGACAGGCCCTCACCTGCACTGGGGACTTTACGTGCACGGGCAGTCGGTCGATCCGGTACCTTGGCGGCTTCAGGGAGTTGAGTAAGACTTTTTACCGATTTTGACGAATTTAAAAGTCAATTATGGGGTAAGTTTGTGGCTGGGGTGTGTAGATAACTGTTCTGGGTTATCACTATTGGGTTATGATTTGTAGAAAAATTCTCAACTCAAGCCTCAAAACTCGAATCTCAAGACGCCAGCAATTGCGTCTTTACAAAACAAAACTGTATTAATGATGCCGTTGAGCGGGAAGCATATATGAGTATTGAAAAAATTGTTGAACAGGCTTTGCAAGACGGCTATTTAACGCCGTCTATGGAAGCTGAGGTAGGACGTATCTGTAATACGGCTTCTGAATTGTCGATCGAAGAGTACATGGCTCTCGATCGCCTGATGGGAGCTTTGTTGACCGGAGAAGTGGTGGTTTTGCCGCGCAAACAGTTCATCAATGTGATGGAAGAGTTGGTGCTTAGCGAGGCGATCGCCAGAGTTGCAGAAATTGAGGCGACGAGCAGCGAGCTGAGTCTGGATGTGGGAGATATTGCGGCTTATGCTTTAAATAGGCTTCCCCCTCTGTACGCTACGACGGAAGAGGGAGCTCACTTTCAAAGGGCTAGGGCTAAGGAGCAGCTTCACGATTTGATTTCCAAAGAAGTTAACGCAGCGATCGACCGCAACTTGGTCCGACCTGAACCGGTAAACCCCACAGCTTTGGGTAAGCCGTCTTCTGGAACCGAAGTTCTGTCAAATCTGAGCAATTGGCTGCAAGCTAACGCCGTTAATTTTGAGCCACAGCCTTAGTACCACGTCCAAAAGCTCTATTTTGGTTAACTCGATCCCGCTGAATTAAAAAAGCGGGATTTTTAGTTTTTGAGCCACAAACAGTTGACAGTTGACCGCTTGTCAGTCAGCGAAGCCGAAGGGTTGACCTGGGATAACTACCTCTACCTAGAAGTCCGAGGATTTGATTAGTCATATCGTTTCCGGTTGTATCGGAATTATTTAACCGCAGAGGGCGCAGAGAACACAGAGAGATAAATGAGAGATTAATACAGGACGATGCTACCGGATTTGATATCACAAGATATCCGTCACAATTGAAAAAAAATAAAGGAATTGTTTGTTTTAGGTAGCAAACAATTCCCTTTTCTTTCTGGCCTCTGCCCTCTGACTGATGACTAATGACTGATGACTTGAAACGATTAATTATTGCTCTCAGAAGAGTCTGCTGAGGGGGCGGCAGTAACTTTTGTTTCTCGTTTTTCACGTTTTTTCCGTTCAGCTTGGATGACATCTTGAAGCACTATTCGCGCTTGAGCCATTTTTTCCAAATTGCTGCGGTACAAATCTAAATCTTTGCTAACTTTGTCTTCAGGTAGATGCAAAGCTGCACTGATTTTGCCGATCGCGTCGTTGCGAGTTTCTTGGTTTTTCACCATCTCGGGGTCAGCTTTTTCTAACAGCGAGAACAAACCGATCGCAAATAAGCGACTGTACTTAAATTGAGCGTTGCTGGCGATCGCCCCTAAGGACGCTTGCAAATCTCCTGTATCTTCAAAGCTGCTGGAGCGATCGAGCCACGAGAGCAACTCAGACCCTCCAAGGCGATCGGCCAAGCTTTCCAATCTGTGAGCGTCTTGCTTGTAGCGATCGGGATCGTCTTCTAGGGCTTTGCACAAAGCGTTAAAAATCGAAAGTCTGTCTGCTTCTGGGGCGTACCCTAGCATGAATCGATCGAAAGCTGTCACCACGCCCAAAGCATAGATCGGGTCGTATTGAAAATCGACATTCGCCGAAAGCAAGTGCATTTCTACCATCAACTCTTCTACCACTCGACGGTAAATAGAGTTAATCGGCCGAGTGTGAATCGTATAGAAACTTCGCTTAGTATCTGAAACAGTACGGTTCTTGTTCACCTGAGTTTTATAGATAAATAATTGTGCCGCCACAGGTGGACCAGCGCGGCATGAGTAAAGTCGGGGGAGTTGATTGGCGATCTCCCTGGCAAAATTTGCCAGTTTTTTTTAACTGTGCAGCCGAGACTGCGAGACAAAATTTTATGGAGAAGATTTTGCGGGCGATCGGCAGCAACAATTAATCTGTCGCAATACGATGGCAAAAGCCAAGTATCTTTACAATCATAGCTCTTCTGGGATCGCTCCTAAATCCCATCTTCTGACTTCCCGGCCCTGTTCGGGCAACCTTTATCACAATCAGATTTTACTGTCAAGCCCAATCCTCAAAAATCCCACGAACATGACAATTTCTCCTGAATTAAGAGCTTTAGCCCAATACATGGCGGGCGAATTTGACAACCGAGAACAAGCGCTAGCAGATCCGGCGTGGTACGTCCACCTGCATTTTTGGCAAAGACCCCTGCCCGTTGCTCTATTTTCCGAGCCCAGCATTGCCCTCTTTGCCGAACAAGCCAATATTCTAGAATTAGATAAGCCCTACCGTCCCCGCATCGTGCAACTGAGGCACGTGAAGAGGGCGCCGGAACTTATAGAAGCTCAGTATTATATGTTCAAGGATATCGCAGCCGTCAAAGGAGCCGGTCGCAACCCCGACTTACTGGCAAAACTAAAGAGCGAGCAAATCGAACTTCTTCCCGGCTGCACCCTATCGGTTGCGGTGCAAAATTTAGGCTCAAATCGCTATCGATTTCGGGCATCTCTGCCGGAGGGAACTCGTTGCTGCTTTACCTACGATGGGCAAACTTACCAAGTAGACTTGGGATTTGAAGCCGCAGACGAGGAATTTCTCAGCTACGACAAAGGAATAAACCCCACGACAGGCAAGGCTATCTGGGGAGCTTTAATGGGCCCTTTTAGATTTGTCAAGCGTCAGGATTTTGCTTCTGAAATATTGGCCAATACGCTTGGGATCGGATCGGACGGCGGTTGAAACCGCGTCTACAGAAACAAAGTCCGCCTCCGCGGACTAAAGAAGAAGATCGCGTAATTTTCACCGCCCGGTCTTTAACCTGCACCAGACACGTGCAAGTTTGTGTAGACGCGATTTCAATCGCCCGGTCTTCTTCAACCTGCGGAGGCAGGTTTTGTTTGTGTAGAAGCGGTTTCAACCGCCCGGTTTTCTTAACTTGCGCGCGGCACCCCCTCTAGAGCTTCTTCTTCTGTTTCAAAGATTTCAAAGACAGAATCCATCATGGTGACTTCAAACACCAGTTTGGCTTCTGGATGAACATTGCAAATGCGGAAACTGCCCTTAACTTTATCCGCATCGCGCATACCGGCTACCAACGAGGTCAGGCCAGAACTATCGATAAAGTTTACCTGACCAAGATTCACGACGACATGACGGCTGAGTTTGGAAATACACTCTTGCAACTTGAGGCGGAATTGCCAAGCTGTCGTGATGTCCAACCGTCCTGTCGGTGCTAAGACGATAACTGTTGTACCGTCAGATAGCGTGTGGGTTTTTTGATCAATATGAATCACTGACCCTTCCCTCAAATTTATGACTATTTATCGCGGTGGTTACTTTCTGCTATACAAATACTAGACTTGTCTAGACATTTGCTTCTTACTTCACAGGGAGCATGGGAGCGGTTATCCCTCAGTAAGCTTTCGCGCTTTAGCCAAGCGTGATAAATTAATCGCTGCCTTCAAGTCTCTGTCCATTGAGTTACCACAACTTTCGCTGTTGAAGGTTCTTTCTTTCAGTGGCATATCTTGGATATGCCCACAGCTTGACTATTGTTTTGCAAGGGCGGAAACCAGCGGTCAGCAATGATTATTTCACAACCAAACTTTTTCGCCTTATATTCTAGGTGACGCTTGAATTCAGAGAATCCACAGTCAGCTATTACCTGTGCTAGTTTGTGATTTTTTAGCATCCCATCAACATTTAAATCTTCTACTTATCGTTGCGTGGTTTTTGCATAAGTAAGTAGTGACTTGATGCTGAAAGTCCAAGTTTTTTCACAAATGGCGCAGGGTTTGAACATGGCACACTATGAGTGTTTGTGTAAAAGTTTACCATTCTGTCTACTCAATTGCTAGCTAAGGACTTTCTCAGTAGTTTAACTCAGGTCGGTGACTGCTGAGGCATCCAATTCGCCCAATCTTGCGGTTTTAAGAACTTTGAGTAGAGTTCGGCTTCTGGAGAGTTGGGTTCTGGCTCGAAACAATACTCCCAGCGTACCAGAGGTGGCAGGGACATCAGAATCGATTCGGTGCGTCCGTTGGTCTGTAAGCCAAAGGTCGTGCCCCGATCGTACACTAAGTTAAATTCAACGTAACGGCCGCGGCGGTAAAGTTGGAAATCGCGCTCGCGATCGCCGTATGCTTTCGATCGGTGTTTTTCAACAATTGGGGTGTAAGCCGGCAAAAATGCGCGGCCGCAGTCCTGTATGAAGGCGAACAGCGACTCCCAGCTTCTAGGCTCAGGGTTTCCGACATTTTTGCTGTACTCAGCAGCTTTCCCTTTGACATTCTGGTCGCGGTAAAGCGGGCCTTGAGCGTTTTGGTAGTCAAAAAACAGGCCGCCGATACCGCGAGTTTCTTGGCGGTGGGGCAGGTAGAAATATTCGTCGCACCAGAGTTTAAATGCCTGGTAATAGTCCGAGTGGTGTTTGTCGCAAGCTGCTTTCAGAGTTTTGTGGAAATGAGCTGCATCCTCATCCAACAGGTAATAGGGCGTCAAATCGACACCGCCACCAAACCACCAAATCGGGCCCGCTTCAAAATAACGGTAATTCAGGTGAACCGTAGGCAAGTAGGGATTGCGGGGGTGCAGCACCATCGAAGTACCAGTGGCGTAGAAATCGTGACCGGCAGCTTCTGGGTGCTTGGTCAGAATCAAAGCAGGCAAACTTTCGCCCCAAACTTGGGAAAAATTAACTCCGCCTTGTTCAAACACATTGCCTTCGCGCATAACGCGAGAACGTCCGCCCCCGCCTTCGGAGCGTTCCCAAGAGTCCTCTTTAAATTTGCCGCCGCCATCGACCAGTTCGAGGGCTTGACAAATTTCGTCTTGTAGGCTTTTCATAAATTGGCTGACTCTAGCTCTAGAGTCAGCGGGCGGCAAAAACGGAGAAGTCGTGGTTTTAAGTGTTGTAGAAACTGTCATAAAATTTTCTGTTGTCAGATTTGAATCTTAGATGGTGATGATTGCCAAATCCAGTCGCCATGTAATTATGCCACCGCAGGTCTGCAAATGATCGCTATGAAGTTACATTAAAAAATAGCAATAAAAATATACTTAAACTTGCGATCGAACATTCACTGACACAATTGCAGAGCTATGGTGGAGAACACAATGCCCAGTACACTCGATATTAGTTCAGTCTTAGAAATCCTGCGACCTGTGCAAGACCCCGAACTGCAAAAAAGTTTGGTGGAATTGAACATGATTCGTAACATCAAAATTGACGGCGGAGTCGTCAGTTTTACTTTAGTGCTGACAACGCCTGCTTGCCCGCTGCGAGAGTTTATTGTCGAAGATTGCCAAAAAGCGGTCAAACAGTTGCCAGGAGTCGAAAAAGTGGCAGTGGAGGTGACAGCCGAGACTCCCCAGCAGAAGGGAGTGGTCGATCGGCAAGGCATAGAAGGCGTTAAAAATATTATCGCCATTTCCAGCGGCAAAGGCGGCGTCGGCAAAAGCACGGTAGCCGTGAATGTGGCTGTAGCGCTAGCGCAAACCGGCGCAAAGGTGGGTTTGCTAGATGCCGATATCTACGGGCCCAACGACCCAAATATGTTGGGTTTGGGGGACGCGAAAGTGATGGTTAGGGACGGAAAAAGCGGGGAAAGCCTCGAACCCGCCTTTAATTACGGCGTCAAATTGGTGTCGATGGCGTTTTTAATTGAGAAAGACCAGCCTGTAATTTGGCGCGGGCCGATGTTGAATGGGATTATCCGGCAGTTTCTGTATCAGGTGAATTGGGGCGATTTAGATTATCTGATTGTCGATATGCCTCCGGGTACTGGAGACGCGCAGTTGACGATGGCCCAAGCGGTGCCGATGGCGGGTGTGGTGATTGTGACGACGCCGCAGACGGTGGCTTTGTTGGACTCCCGCAAGGGGTTGAAGATGTTCCAGCAGTTGGGAGTGTCGGTGTTGGGAATTGTGGAAAACATGAGCTATTTTGTGCCTCCGGATATGCCTGACAAGCAATATGATATTTTCGGTTCCGGCGGCGGGGAAAAGACGGCGGCAGAGTTGGGAGTGCCGCTGTTAGGCCGCATTCCGCTGGAAATTCCCCTGCGGGAAGGTGGCGATTCGGGCGTGCCGATTGTGGTGGGACAACCGGGTTCTGCTTCGGCGAGGGAGTTGCGGGCGATCGCGGGTCGGATTGCTGGTAAAGTTTCTGTAGCAGCCTTAGCCTAAATTACATTGGAATTAACATTACCCGAAATCAGGAGACTTCACGTGCCCATTAGTGTCAACTTAAGGTCAAATCCAGTCAGAGATTGCTGTTTGACGACTAGGCCCAGATCCCCCCTAGCCCCCCTTAAGAAGGGGGGGACAGAAAGCCTCTTTAAGTCCCCCTTCTTAAGGGGGATTTAGGGGGATCTGGACTCGGATATAAACGAGATTTCTCAAGGGTTTCAGGCTTAAGTTGACACTCCTTGGGCAGTGCCGTGTCCCTACCTGATTATTTTGGGGTAGGGAGACGGCATTGCCGTCTCCGAACTCGATCGCCAAGAAACGTTAAACTATAAAACAGCAAACATCACATTCAAAAAATTATGATTTTTCCTGGTTCCGCAGTTCGAGTTAAAGATAAGGGCGAGATTTACTACGCTTTTCAAGGACAAGTCCAGCGAGTTACCGACGGGAAAGTCGCCGTACTGTTTGAAGGTGGCAATTGGGACAAGTTAGTCACTTTCCGCCTGTCGCAGTTGGAACTTGTCGATGCTACGGCTGGCCGCGCGAAATAGTCATTAGTCATTGGTCATTAGTCAGTTGTTATTTGTTATTTGTTATTAGTACCCACTCACAAATAACAAATAATAAATAACCAACTGCTAACCGCCAACTGTCAACTGTCAACTGTCAACTGTCAACTGACTAATATGCGTTTACCTTTACCCCAATTTGCTACAAAAGAGCGCCATCCCGATCGCATTGCTGAAGTCATCGAGACGGCAACTACAGAGTTTTTGGCTCAATGCTTGGAACCGGATGACTTGAGTTTTCCGGTGATGCCACCTTTTGGGAGTTGGGTGAAGGCCCAAGATGAAGAGTCAAAAAATCAAATCTACGGCGTAGTTTATCATGCTACCACTAGCCCGATCGACTCGGTGCACAGAGCTAGGGCTTTGGGTTTATCGCTGGAAGAGTTGCGGGAAGAACAACCGCAGATTTTTGCGATGCTGAAAACCGAGTTTCGAGTGGCGCTTGTGGGGTTTGAGAAGCCACCGGAAAGGTTGAACGGCCACGGCCCATCGAGGGGTACAATTTATCAGTATTTGCCGCCGCGCCCGCCGCAAATTCACCAAGCGGTTTATCGCTGCGAACCGGATGAGGTGATTGATTTTACGGTGCAGTTGGATTTTTTGAGGACGCTGCTGGGAGTGACGAATGCGCCTGTGGATGCGCTGACGGCTGCGACGATTCGGGAGATTTATCAGTTGCGAATGCGCGATCGATCTTGGTTGGTGGAAGCGGGGAGGAATTTAAGTGTTTTGTTGAAGGATGATTATGACAGGTTGCGGGTGATTTTGAGTCAGATTCATCCGTAATACTCGACAAAATTGAAATAGCCTGAAGCTGGCATTTTATAGATGACAGGTTTCCCAAACTAAACTAAACTATCAATAGTTCAGACCCCACTTTACTGCTATACAAAATAAATCTTATGCAGGGATCCATACTCGCAGGACGCTATCACATCATAAAACACTTGGGAGGCGGTGGCTTCGGTCAGACTTACCTGGCTGAAGATAAAAGGCGATCGGGAAATCTTCGATGTGTCGTCAAACAACTTAAGCCGCAGTTTACCGATCCGCAGACTTTAAGTATAGCTAGACGTTTATTTAAAACAGAAACAGAAAGCCTCCACCAGCTAGGAACTCATTCTCAGATTCCCGAACTTTTGGATCACTTTGAGGAAAATCAAGAATTTTATTTAGTTCAGGAGTTGATTGATGGAAGAGATTTAAGTAAAGAAATTATCCCTGGCCAGCGGCTTAGCGAGTCGGAAGTTATGGCTATTTTGCATGAAATCATAGAAATATTAGTATTTGTTCAGCAACACAAAGTCATCCACCGGGATATTAAACCTACTAATTTAATGAGGCGCAATTCCGATCGCAAAATATTCTTAATTGACTTTGGTGCTGTCAAACAAATTACTACTCAAATAGTTAATACCACTGGGCAAATACCGCCGACTATTGGCATCGGTACTGGTGGCTATATGCCAGCGGAACAAAATAACGGACATCCTAACTTTAGCAGCGATATCTATGCTGTGGGAATGACTGGGATTGAATGGCTGACGGGGATACTTCCTCATGAGTTGCCAAAGGATGCTAATGGTGAAATTGTTTGGCGCGATCGGGCTCAAGTTAGCGACGGCTTTGCTAATATTTTAAACAAAATGGTGCGCTATCATTTTCGCGATCGCTACCAGTCTGCCACAGAGGTGTTGCAAGCTTTCAACAATTTGAGAAGAGTTCCACCACCTACTACTGTAATATCATCTCCTAACTTATTGACATTAATGAGTAACTGGACGCGAGAACATATAATTGGTTTGCTTGGGGTTAGTTTGGCTGCTATATTTGGTGTAGCAGCATTCTTTACACCAGAAATTAGAAAGATGCTGGGATTGGAGGGTGCGGATAATCTGGCAAGTTATGACAATACAGCCCAAGGCATTAAAATCAAATATCCCGATAATTGGACTAAACAAGAAGAGTCTAACGCCATTACCCAAGAGGTGGTTCAATTTATTTCACCGAAAGAAAGCGAGGGCGATAAATTTCAAGAACGGCTGATTGTGACAGTCGAACCTACGACGAATAATAAAACCCTTGATGAATATACCAAGTTATCTAAACAAGAAATCCTGAATTTAGATAAAAATGCTAAGATAGATAAAGAGGAAGAATCTACTCTGGCTGGCAAAAATGGGTATAGAGTTGTTTATACAACAAAAGAAGGGAATGAAGAGTTTAAAAAATTGAATGTTTGGACAATGAAAAATGACAAGGCTTATTTGATAACCTATGAGGCGGAAGCGGGGAAGTACAAGCAATTTTTGCCGATTGTTGAGAAGATGATTAAGTCGCTGGAAGTTCAAGACACGAAATAAATTTATTGAGGCAGTTGTCAGATTATGGTGACAGTATCAATCAAATCAGATCCCCCTAAATTTCCCTTAAAAAGGGTGACTTTGAACCGTCTTGTCCCCCCCTTTTTAAGGGGGGTTAGGGGGGATCTCCGGGTTTAAAAACTTGTTCTAGTCTTTGAACTTCGACATAGATTTGTATTTACCTTTATGCGATACTTGGATGGTGTATAATAATACTAAAAGTCAACCTCAATTAGTGGCAGAATCGGGTAATAATCAAGAGGAAATTATTTATGACCCCCCAATCTGGAACCAAATCACCCTTGGATCGTAAACCGCAAATTCCCCTAACAGAACTCCAGCAAAAAATTGATGCTGGAGTTAAAATTGCTATTGCTAAAGCCATCGAAAAACACCGCAGATTAGGGGAATCAATTAGCATTTGGCAAGATGGCAAAGTAATTACTTTAACTGCCGATCAAATTCCTCCCCTGAAATTAGATAATGATAGTTAATCCTTATTTTGCCATCAAATGAGCAACAAATATTGTAGTCAAAAGGTTTGGGCAATTATTTAGGATTCGGCTACTTTTTCTGGTACTCGCCTATATTTGCCATCTAAACGTTCCTGTCGCTGACGGCGGTTATCAGCTTCTAACATTGCCAGCACTTCATCTAATTTTAAATTGACAATATCAAGCTGCTGGCAAGATTCTCGCATCCTAGCAACATTTTGTTGTCTAGTTTCTAAATCCGGTATTCTGGGCTGTTGAGTCATGGCAGATTCCAACTCCTTTTAATTTCTTGAATACTTGCTTCTGAGCCATCGGCTGCTGCTTCTGTCTCTGCGATCGTCCTATACAAAAAGTCTAGCACATCGGCCGTTGCTGCTGGTTGAGATTCTGCCACCTGTTGCAAGATTCTGTGCAAGCGGTTGTAGGGAATTCTCAGGCGTTCCTTGACATTATCAATTGCTTCTAACTCAGGCATTGTTTCCTGTGTTTCGCCAAATTGCTGTAAGAGGGAATATTCTGCTGCTGTTGCTGTGTCGAGAAGTGCGACTAACCGCTGTTGCAATCTGAAAATAGTGCTGATAGTTTGGTCTGGTAATGTTGCCATGAATTGGAATTTGGAGGATGACAAATTATCAGTATATTAGCACTGACTGGGGCCGAGAAACCGGGTTTTTTACGAAAAATATTTGCGGTAGCCGACAGATTAGGTGAAAACCCGGTTTCTTTGGTTAGCATGGGGGTTGAGAAACCGGGTTTTTACGCAAATACTTTCGTTGCAGCCCATATATTAGGTAAAAACCCGGTTTCTTTCTCCCCGCGCCGGACAAGATAATGCCGTTTCTCTACTAGCGAACTGTTAAATTGTACCGACCTCTTTCGCCTTTTTTATTAGCATTAACAACTACGGTATAGCGGCCGCTGGCGGGTAAGGTGAAAGTGAGGGCTGAATTAGTATTCGATCGGCTGATGTCGTCATTTTTTGCTAACAGTTTTCCATCAGGGCTAAAAAGTGCGACTAAGGTATCAAAATCTTGGCTTTCTACGCTAATTGTAACTGATTGACCGGCACGGCCTACAAACGTATGTTGCTCGTACAGACTTCCGTCAGAGGGAAGGGCAGAGGATCTACCGGGTATTAATGAGCTATTAGCACTCAGTAGGGTGGTAGATGTTGATTGAGTCGGTGTATTATTTTGAAGCTGTCTAATTATAACTAGGAGACTTTGGTAAGTTTTTTGATCTCCTCGTTGCTGAAATAAGTCTGCTGCTTTCTGAAAGTCTTGAATTGCTCCCTCCTTGTCTCCTAAGTCATGGCGGGCTTCACCACGCATGAAGTAGGCATTGAGATCGTTAGGATCAATTCGTAAAGCTTCGTTGTAATCTTGTATCGCTCCCTGCTTGTCTCCTAATTTAGAGCGGGCAGTCCCCCGTATGTAGTAGGCCAGGTCATTATTGGGGTCAATTCGCAAAGCTTCGTTCAAATCAGTGATCGCACCCTGGTTGTCTCCTAAGTCACGGCGGGCAGTTCCCCGCGAACTGTAGGCATCAGCATTATTGGGGTCAATTTTTAGAGCCTCGGTGTAATCTTGTATCGCTCCCTGCTTGTCTCCTAGTGTATTGCGAAAATTAGCCCGGAAGATGTAGGCATAGGCATCATTGGGGTTAATTTTCAGAGCCTGATTGTAATCTTGTATCGCTCCTTGCTTGTCTCCTAACTCAAAGCGGGCTATACCCCGACCTTTGTAGGCATCAGCATTATTGGGGTCAATTTTTAGAGCCTCGGTGTAATCTTGTATCGCTCCCTGCTTGTCTCCTAACTGAACGCGGGCTAAACCCCGATTGAAGTAGGCTGGCGCGTTGTTGGGGTTAATTTTCAGGGCTTCGTTGTAATCTTGTATCGCTCCCTGCTTGTCTCCTAACTCAAAGCGAGCAGTACCCCGCCTTAAGTAGGCTAACACAAAGTTAGGATTGATTAGTAAAGCTTGATCATAATTTGCTATCGCACTCTGGTAGTCTCTTAAACCCTCATAAGCACCGCCCCGAAATATGTAAGCGAGCAGAGTGTTAGGCGCGAGTTTCAAAGCTTGATTGAAGTCCTCGATCGCCCCCCGACGATCTCCTGAAAAAGAGCGAGCTTCACCTCGGTTAGTATAGTCTGTCGCAGATATAGGATTATTTCGCATGACTTGGTTCAAATCGTCTGTAGCCCCCTGAGCGTCTCCCAATTGCTTGCGGGCAAATGATCTGATGAAGAGTGCTTCGACATTGTTAGGCGAGATTCGTAAGGCTTGATTTAAGTCCTGTAGCGCTCCTTTTGTGTCTCTCGAAAGAAAACGTGCCTGCCCTCTATTGACATAAGCAGCAGCATAATTAGGATTAAGCTGAATCGCTTGATTGTAAGCAGCGATAGCACCCTGGAAGTCTGCTTCGTAAAATCTGTTCACACCCTGAATAAAGAAATCATCAGCTTTCGGCCCAGTCGCCACAGGCGCACTCGGAACCTTCACCCCTAAATCCACTTGAGACGAAGCCAACAATCTCAAACTCGTATTAATCGGAATCCCCAGATTAAAACCAGTCTTAGCAATTTGAATATTTTGATTAATACTGCTAGATTCCGCCGCCCTCGTATCCGCCCTCCCGTGAATTCCCACCACCTCGCCATTCTCATTCAACACCGGCCCCCCGCTCATTCCCGGCAGCGTATTGTTACTATAAACCAACGCATAACCATCTTCTAAAGGTCGAGAAGCATTAGCAGTAATTCGCCCATCGGTGAAATTGTAAATCGAAGTATTAATCGCCGCCGAAGTCTTCGGAAAACCTGCCACATAAGCCGCTTTCCCTTCTGTCGCCAAATCCGAGTTGCCAATCTTAGCAACGCTGTAAGTTTGACTGCTGGTAAACTCGACAACTGCTAAATCAATATTTGGCAGTTTTTTGACACTGCTGTAATTGAGCAAATAGCGTTTATTATCAGGGGTAACAATCTCATATTTAGCTTGAGGATCTTTGAAAACGTGACGGGCTGTGAGTACAGTGTAAGTGTTGCCATTCCGTTTGATAATGATTCCAGAACCGGGATTTTTACTGTCAATCAGAACTGTGATAGATTTAGCGATTTTGCCAACTTCATCAGCAGATATTGCGAAAACTGCGGTTGGTTGGGCGATGACAATAGTTGCAACAGTACCTATTAAGGCGATGGGAATTTTGTTAGAGAAGTTCATTGATTTTAGGTGTTAATGGAATAGGTGAGTTGAGCTTAATTTAATTTGTACCTTCGGAAATCTCGTTTGTATCGAAGGCTCGATCCCCCTAAATCCCCCTTAAGAAGGGGGACTTTGAGTTTTCTTGGGTTTCTATGGTTTGTATCGAAGGCTTGATCCCCCTAAATCCCCCTTAAGAAGGGGGACTTTGAGTTTTCCTGGGTTTCTATGGTTTGTGTCCAAGTTTCGATCGCCCTAAATCCCCATTAATAAGAGGGACTTTGAATGCTCTCTTGTCCCCCCCTTCTTAAGGGGGGCTAGGGGGGATCTCCGGGTTTGAAAACACGCGCTAGGAGAATCGATCGCCCATAATGAATAGTCACCTATGGAGAAATAGGAGAAACATTTTCCTCAACAGGTGTCTCTTCCAAATATCTATCCACATCAACAGAACCAGGCCCAGTTTCAGATAATATATATCCAGAAGCCAACCCGCGACGATCCATCAATCTTTGCAAGGTAGCATCAGCATCACTCCCCCGCTTGAGAGTGAATAGCAAAGTCCTATTCGTACAAGCATCATCTTTGTTAACAGCAGCACATACCACCGGTTCTCCGTTCAGAGTCCCAGTGTTAATATATTTAAGAGTACCGTTATCGTAGTTTCGTTGAAATCTTCGACCTACCTCTTGGCAGCGTTTTTGGGCAGTCCACGGCGGCGGAAAATAGTTGTTAGAAGTCCAGCGAACGAGTGGCACATTCCCCCGTGGGGTGCGAACCAAGGTGACAGGCTGTCTGTTGAGAGTAGCGCAGAAAAAGCTATTATTTCCCGCACGACTGGGTTGACTAAACAGCGCACTCGTGGTAGTAGAAACTACTAACCCTGTCAGGAGTCCCGTCAAGATTTTGAATTTCATAAGTATAAATTTTTGATATATTATCTCATAGCTGAGCTACATTTGCAACCTGGAACTTATCCTGATGCTGAAGCCGCAAATCAGTCTGTCATAATTTATTTAAACAAAAAAATCATATGTGGGTAGAGATAACAGCACTAAATCAGATTCCCGAACGGGATATTTTGAAGGTAAAAGTTGAAGGAATTTCACTTATTTTGAATCGCCAAGGTGCGAATGTCACTTGTTACCGCAATGCTTGCACTCATTTAGAATATCCGATCGACATGGGTAAGGTTGATAACGGTATCATTACTTGTCCGTTTCACAAATATCGGTTCGAGTTAGATACTGGTAAATGTTTGAATGCAGCGAGTGATTCTCTAGAGTCTTATCCCGTAAAGATTGAGGGCGAAATCGTTTTTGTTGACATCGATGAATCATGATTCATCAGTCATTTATTCATACCAATTTGAAACAAAATCTCATAATAATAAAAAATGAGAACAAGAAATTAGAGGTTTTTACCTGTAGGGAAACCGCACGGCACCGTGTCTGACAATCTATGCCTTAAGACAGATATTTTTTATACAGTTAATAACCTTTAATAACCGTAACAACAATTTGTCAAAATCTTATTATGTGCTGTTTCCAACACAAACCTGCTAGCCCCGGGAGGCTTTGCCGACATGGGAGTCAAACAAGGCAGAGCATAAGAATCTGAGTTTCCTGGTAAAGTACAAAGTCCCACGCATTTAATAGAAGGGCTCCGAGCATGATACCAGCAATTTTATAACCCAACACGGTTCACTTAAGACAGATCCCCCCTAACCCCCTGAACCAAGCAGGGCAGTTTTATTGTCGGAAAAAGAAATCTGAAACTATCGAAAGCATCGCTCAAAGGTCGGATAGCACTTTTGCCAAGGTACGTAGTTGCGCTTCAGCACTCTGTCCTAATCTTAGAAAGAGCGCTGAAGCGCAACTACGTACCTAATTTATATGACAACAATAAAACCACCCTGCCTAACCCCCCGAACCAAGGGGGGGACAAGAAGCTCTTAAAGTCCCCCTTCGATGCGGGGGATGCGAGGGGGATCTCCGGGCATAAATAGTGTTAAGTAAACCGTATTGTTTTATAACCCAACAAACATTCTCAATAGTGTTCATACTCCTCGTACCTTCACGCGGCAAGGATCGTCAAAGATAAAATCTCAACTAGGGACGGAAAACCAGATATTCCAATAAATAAAATTATGAAAAAACTATGCCTGTTTTTTTTTTGATGGTGATGATTAGCTTGGGAACAGTTGCAATTGTCAGAAGTCAGCAAACAACACCACCTATCAATACCTATAGTCAAACCGTGAAACGGGAAGTCTTCGCGAGTGGTTATCCTAGTGAGGCAGAAGGTAGAATTTTAGAATTAGTACGTTATACCATTCCTGGTATGGCAAAAATGCTGCCTCACCTTCATCCAGGGATGCAAATTTTCAAAGTTGAATTGGGGACACTCACCTATACTGTTGTCCAGGGAATCGCGAAAATTAAACGCGCCAATGGTAAAGAAGAAACCCTAGACGCGGGCCAAACTACTCGTCTGACGGTGGGAGATTCTTTAGTTGAGGCAGGGGGTATGGTGCATTACGGTCAAAATGAAACAGGAGATCTGGTAATTCTGCTTTCCACTTCTCTCCTGGATTCTCAGAAACCGAAAGCAATTTTGATCGAGCGTTAATCGACTTTACTGGTGCTTGGTGGTGGCGGATTAAAGTTTTGAACCGGCATCTGGGGTTCATATGGTGTCCGAGTAATTAAGCACAATCAGATTGGTTCGTAGTGCGGACTTCAGTCAGCTTTCATGCGGAGGACACTCCCGACGCACTACAAACTGTTTTTGTTATGGTAATAGAGCGGACATGATATGACTCTTTCCCAAGCACATCGCTTGGGAAGGAGTTAATTAACTTTAAACCACCGCACTTTTCAACCTATCACTTTGGCGCGCCGCTGGCGGAGGAAAATTGTCAAAAGCCCGATCGCCCCAACGATCAAAAGCAGCCATTCTTCCGGTTCCGGAACCCCAGAAACATTCAAAGGATTGTTCGGTTTCGTCAACTCCTCCTTACCCGATTCTACCTTGCGATCGAATCGATCGCTCTTAGCTTCCGCCGCCTTTAGCTGCGCCCTTTGCGCGTCATTAACTAGCACAATCATCGAAGAATAAGGCGTGACGACTTTAAAGTTTTTAGCCAGCGAGTGCATTGCATCCAACTGAGTCAACTGATTGGAAGTTTTCTCTTTGCTAAGTGCAGCGATCAACTGTCGCGCAGCTATCGGTTTAAAACCTTCATTTTCATCATCAGTTATTTTCGCAACCGCCGCCGACTTGGGAGTTTTGGCATAACTCCAAACGTAGCCATCAACAACAGTAATTGCAGATTTCCCTGATGCTGCTGTCGTCGCCACTCGCTGCATCGCCTCTTTGATATCGGTAGAAACTCCGCCGCCGCTATCTTGAATCAGCTTTAAAGTTCCATCATCGTAAGCCGGTGGTAAGCCTCCCAAATGCACAGTCCATAGGGGTGAGGGCATGGAAACGCTGGTTTTGCGATCGTCGGATAACTCATAGCTGTGGCGATCGCTCACCAAGAATACAGTATCGTAAGTGCGATCGGCGCGCAACTGTGCAAACTGTTGCAGAATATCCTTAAGTTGGAGCGTACCATAAAACGTCAACTTTCCAACATCAAAACTCCCCAAATCTTGCACCAACTTCGGCGGCATCCCCGCAGCACTCGCCACATACAAATCAACCGTATTTGCTTTTAAACTATTCGCTTTCAACCATTCAAAAGTCTCCTTAACATCCTTTGTTTCCCCCGTCATACTGCGGGAAGTATCCAGAATCACTGCAAACTTTTTGCCCTGCGGCAGCGAATAATTTGCATCAACCAGCGGCTTAGCAGAAATCGTATTTTCTCCCGGCAAATTCGCCAGACGCGGTATTGGTTGCTGCTGCGAAACTGCTGGCACGAATCCCGGCAGCCAAGTTTCTCTTGCCTCTTTCCCCCTGTAATTTACCTGTTTTCCGGCAATTGTGCGGCGAGTATTTCCATCCCAATAAATGTTACGTTTTTCTGCTAAAACAGGCATCGCCCAACCCTGTGGTTGTCGCATCACTTTGTAAGTAAGCCACAAGTGCATTTCCGTTGGTGCGTTAGTTTGCGTGGGCGAAAACTCTCGTTTAGCCGGAATTGGAAAAGCTCGCAAGCGGTATTGTTTCGGGCCAACTTGTTCGAGCAAAGCTGGATCTACGCTTTCTCTCACCTGCTGGTTGTAAACTTGCTGGGCGGCACCTCTGGGCGAGACAGTAAATACAAAACGCTTGTTCAAATCGCCAGTATCGCCCAGCCAAACTCCTGTAACTGCGGCGCTTTCCGGCAGTGAAAAGTAATAGAATACTTCTTGCAAGTTCGGCGTTTGATTTTTGTAAACTTCGTAGAGTTGAACGTCAGCCCAGTCGCCCTTTTCTGTGACTTTAACTTCTTGCGACTGCAACCATACTTTTTCCTCATTCACATTCAGCAAACCTGCTTTAGCTTCTTGGCGGTTAGATGTTGACTGCACCGCGTGTTTTACTGCTTCCGTGTCACCTTTTTGAATTTCGGTATCGAAGAATTCAGCGTAGAGTTTTTCGGCTTTTTTAACATCGGAATTAGAGCCTTGATACAAAAACGGCGACATGATAAAATTGTAGCTGTTCTGCACGTTGCGAGCCGCTGTGTTAGGCAAACTGAACGTATTTTTGTACATCTCATAAATGTGGTTGTTTTCTCCCACAGTGCTGAGATAGCGGTACGGAGATAAATAAGCATTAACTAAGCCCGATCGAATCATATCAGACTTGGCTAATAAAGTTTGACGTGCAGTGTCATTTGCTGCGGGAGTTGCCAGCATTTTCATTGCTTGAATTTGCGGTTGCTGTAGCAAAGCTGCGAAAATCGCCAGCCAAGCGGCCATAACTCCCAAGCTACCCATGATTGCTTGATTCTTTCCGTATTGGGAAGCAAAACTGCGAAATACTTTGCGTCCAGATTGGATGTAGAGAAAGCCGAAAAGCGAAGGCATTACTACGAATAAGCTGGAGGTAAGACCAAACAAAATCAAGGATAATGGTAGCCACCAAATTATCGATAATGAAGTGTATTTTAGAGAATCTATCAGTGGTGCTACCCAGACAAAACTGAAAAATCCAACTGTGATGGTAAATGCTACAGGTAGAGCGTAAAACATCAGCAAGGTTGCCGCCCAAGTTCCAACTAGCAGCATTAAGCTGTGAAATCCTAACTGTATCCATGCACTTCGCTGGTTTCCCCTGAATCCAATCAAACTGGAATTTCGGTTGCGAGCATCTTGAGATATTGAAATATCTTGAATATTTTCTTGTTTCCCAAAATATCCGTACAGCATTTCTACTAAAAATGCTGCAATGCACAAAACGATTGTAGCGATAATTAGCGAGCTGGCTGGATTCAGTTCTCGCAGCATAAACAGCCTGATTAAGCAGAGCAAAAACAACGGCGCTTCTACTCCATAAAACAAGCGCATTAGCTGCAATGGTTGCTTGTGAAAACGCCTTGCTCCTAGTATGGTAAACACTGTCGGTACTGCAATCAGTGCTGTTAGGGTTAAGGAAAATTCCAGGGGAATAATTCCGTCTATTGTGGCTTGGATTAACGGAATTGCTAGGTATGGCAAAATTCCTAGATAAACAGTTGACAAAAATGTCAAGTTCCACACCCAGAAAATTATTTTGAAAATTGCATCAAATACCTGCTTTGCTTTCATTTTTTGCTCCTGTTAAGCTTTGTTTGACGGCATTGTGTACGTTAGCAGTAAACTCTTCTACCTCAGGACTATCGGGATTTACGGAACTGTCAAAAAGAATAGAAACTAGCACCCAAGTCTGATTGCGATGGGTGATGTCGCTGGCGATGCGCGATAAGAAGTTATCTGTGGTTTGGGCTTGAGATTGCAACCAGTATGCAGCGGATAGTTTGTTGTCTTTGAGATACAGCCAGCGAGCTGTGACGGTAGGAGTTAGCTGTTTTTGTTCTATTCGATTGACGGAGATGCCACTGGTGACAAAGCACAACTCTGGTGCGTGATATGTCTGCCAAGATGTGCTGGCTACTGCGAGCATGGAACCGTGCAAGTTACCTGATGCAAATCTCTTTTTTTCTGCTTTTGTCTCTGGGTAATTGCCGAAGAATCTTTGTTCGCTGGGATTTAGCGGGATTGCTTCGGATATAATTTGTTGGGGTAGTTGTAAAGGGGCGATCGCTACTTTGGTACTTTCGACATGATAGAATTGAGAAATTCCTGCTAAAACAGCCACCGTCGCAATTAGTCCGGCTTTTGCCAGAGGCTGATTTTTCAGTATTTCCGAATCTCGTTGCGAGGGGAAATCAATTTGTGTTGTTGCCTGAAATTTGGGAACTTGTTGCAGCATCAGCCAACTTACAAAACAACCGCAGACTAAACCTACAATTCCCAGCGGTACGTGGAGGATTTCTGCATAGGTTGGCTGTTGCCAAACTTGGGCAACCAGCACTAGCGCGACAACCCGCAAAGCGTTAGCAGACAGCAACATTAACAAGTTAGCAGCGCATACTGCCAGCCATTGAAAACTCAATTTTCGGCTTTCTAACCAGGTAGCCACTAGCAAAAATAGCGTCCCGACTAATAGGGTTTTAATGCCGCTGCAAGGTATATCAACGTGAGCGATGCCGTTTTCCAAAATCAGGATATCGTAGGAAGAAATAGCTCCCACGTGCAGGATTGAGAGCAACTGTTCTACTACGTGAGCAGTCATCACTCGCGCTGGCAAGCCGAGGCCGCTATTAAACTGATTGCTGAAGGGTAAAATACAAGCCAGCAAGCCGGCAATTGGCAAGTTTTTTTGCCAAAAATTCGGTTCTGCAAAGAAGCCCGACAGCCCGTAAGTTCCTAGGATAAATAGCAGTACGCTAACTTGTGGGATATTAATTGTGCACCCAAGGGCGATCGCCAAAACACCTGCACCCAAAATCAACAGCAGCGGATTGCGCCTCAAAACGAAGTTTGGGGAAAATGCCCGCGGGCGATCGCCCCAACCGAGCGATCGCACTACTAATGCTACAATCAGAAAACCAATTGCTATCTTGTACAGTGCCGGTATCTCAACAAACGACGATAACAGCCACTTAACAGCAGAGATATTGGCCCAAAACCAAGCAAGCGCCAGCAAAAAAGGAGCCAGCCAAACCAAATTAACCGCCTGAGGGGGACTAACAGAATCTGAAATTCCCGAATCTGGAATATTGGTGCGCTGCATGATACCGCTTGAAATTCACATTGATGAAATCTTAGCTCAGCAAAATTGGTAATGCCTAGACCCGTAAATTAAGTTTTGTCAAGCTTCTATTTTCTATACATAAATGTTAGCGTTATAATAATTTAATCGGAGGTAAAAATGAGCGAAAAAACGACAGGATACAAAATTCTTAGCGACAACCGACAAGCGCGCCATTTGTATGAAATTATAGATACATATCAGGTGGGAATCGAGTTAAAGGGAACCGAAGTCAAATCAATCCGGGAAGGAAAAGCCAACTTGCGGGACGGATATGCTTTGGTTAAAAATGGCGAAATATGGCTGATTAACGTTCATATTTCGCCATGGAGAAGTGCCAGCAACTATTTTAATCACGAGCCTCGCCGCACCCGCAAATTGCTGATGCACAAGCAGGAAATTCGCAAATTAATCGGCAAAGTGGAAGAAAAAGGTTTGACTTTAGTGCCGTTAAAAATGTATTTAAAAGGTGGCTGGGTAAAACTTGATATCGGTTTGGGAAAAGGGAAAAAACTGCACGACAAGCGCGAAGATTTGAAAAAACGCGAAGACAAGCGGGATATGGAACGCGCGATGAAGCAATATTAGTCATCGGTCATTAGTCATCAGTCATCAGTCATCAGCCGGCAAACAGTCAACTGTCACCGATCAACCAACTACTGCGCTCTTCGGACTCTTCTTTCAACTGTCAACTGTCAACTGTCATCAGTCATGTGGGAGCATCTCATTTTTGTAAAAAGCATTTTTTTTTAGTGCGAGCTTAAGAGCTCGCGTACTATACAATCCGCGAGCGGGGACAGCACTATAAATACAAAACTGAGATGATCCCTATCATGTCCGATCCATAACCATAATAAAAATGGTTCGTAGTGCGGACTTCAGCCCGCAGCTTCAGAGCGGACTGAAGTCCGCACTACAAACTGCACTACAAACTGATAACCATAATAAAAATGGTTCGTAGTGCGGACTTCAGTCCGCAGCTTCAGAGCGGACTGAAGTCCGCACTACAAACTGCTTCAGAGCGGACTGAAGTCCGCACTACAAACTGCTTCAGAGCGGACTGAAGTCCGCACTACAAACTGCTTCAGAGCGGACTGAAGTCCGCACTACAAACTGCTTCAGAGCGGACTGAAGTCCGCACTACAAACTGTTCGCGCGTGCCGTTAATCGAGCGGACACCATATCATCATTCATTCAGTCATCAGTCATCATTCCGTAAACTGTCAACTGTCAACTGTCAACTGTCAACTGTCAACTGTCAACTGTCAACTCTCCTGCTTCCCACTTCAATTTTCAATCTTCTTGAAAATATCCGGATTGCTTGTGGAGTCCCGCGAAGGGTTAACCTATGCTCGAATACATCTAGGTAATCGCAGCATGACGCAAGCATTCGGCTGTGGAGTTGCAAACCATAAATGAGAAATGAACTCAAGCCTTCTTTCATTTCCTAAGATTATGATGCCATGAGGGTGGCAATTCAATCTAGACAACAAAATATCCCAACTCTCAAGTTAAAAGATGCTAAAAACGACACCGTTAGCTAACATTTTTAATGTCATGAAAGAGCCAACAAAAAAGCATCATCACTCCAAGTGGGCGGCATTCCTACTGATGCTAGCAGTAGGCTTTGGGGGCTGGCAATTTGGGTTGCCGGAACTCGCCTCACTGTTTAATAATAGGGGCTTTGAAAACTATAAAGCCAACAGATTGGCTGATACTCAAAAAGCCTATGAATTAGCCCTCTCGGTAGATCCCAAGAGCAGAACAGCTCTTTACAATTTGGGATGGCTGTGCGAAGAGGTGCAAGATTTAGAGTGCGCCCGAGGAAAATACCTGCAAGCTGCCAAACTGGGTCTCCCTGCTGCTTACAGCAATTTAGCTCGATTATATATAGTAGACAAGAAAAACTATGCTGCTGCCGTTCACTTGCTGTGGCAAGGTTTAAAATTGGCTGAGGACGATCGAGTAAAATATTCCTTACTCAAAAATTTGGGATGGGCTCGGCTGAAACAGGGTAGATATTCCGAGGCGTTGCAGCATCTGGATGCAGCGATTAAGCTTGATAGTGAAAGACCAGCAACTTACTGCTTAAAAGCGCAAGTCCTAGAAGGGATGAAAAAGACGAAGGAAGCGCTACCGCTGTGGAAAACTTGTCTAAAGTATGCGGATTCCCAAGAATTCGATGAGGATATATGGATAGGAATGGCACGTCAACGATTAAAAGAGGAAAAAACAAATAAATGAAACGCACAGTTTTGCTTTCATCAACCATGCTGGCAATTATAACGGTAATGGAGCTAAGTCAAGCCTCAAGAGCAATGCCAACTCCTGCAACTGTTACACCCACAGTGAATGAATCAGTCGCAACGCTGTTCCAATCGAATCAGTCTACGGCGTGGCGGCGGTGCAAAGATAGAGATGGATATTATGCGTGTCCGAGATTTGCAATGCCTTCGGATAGCGAAGAATAAGAGTTATTTTCGATAATTTTTGTAGAGTTCGCCACTAGCACTTTACAACTAACAGGTATGTAGTATGTAGTAGTTGTTATGTAGGTGCACGCTGTGCACCTTATACCATTTGAGATTTGAGATTTGAGATTTTTCGATTTGAGATTTGAGATTAAAGAATTGGAAATGACTGATGACTATCATCGCTTGCAGCTTTCCTAAAACTGCCTGCTTTTTTGGAACTGGAATCCTTACCGGGCGGGGATAAAACCCCGCCATCACTTTTATGGGATCGATCGCTATCTACTCGCCCTGTGTCAAACCTGAATCTTGCTGCTGCTGAGAATTGCTGTAAAAACTAGCAATAATCGCCACCATCAACCACCAAAGCATATTAACTTCCGGCCGATACCAAACTGTATCGACAAAACCGTGAGCCATCATACCAGTTAAAGTGGCGATCGCCCCAATCAACCAAAATCCCTGATTTGATTTGAGATTTGGGGATTCTTCCTGTAAATGAGAGCTGTTAAATTGTGCGTCGCGCAATTTTTTGATGTGCAACAAACCTTGATTGACGGTAACAGTCATCAGCCACAGGAAACACATTAAACCGATAAAACCAGTTTCGACGGCAATTTCGAGCAGCACAGAATAAGCGCTCAAAGCAGTGAATTTTGGCTTCATATAAAGCGGATAAACTTTATTAAAAGCAGTATTTCCCGGCCCAATGCCGAGGATTGGCCGATCGCGAATCATGTCAATCACCGCAGTCCAAACATTAATCCGAAAATTGTTGCTGCTGTCGCCGCGGCCGACAAACATACTCGAAACTCGATCGCGCAACGCTGGCACCAAAGCTACTCCCAAAATTAACGCTCCAGCCAAACCTCCTAACCCTAACGGCAGCGCCCAAGTGCGCCAGAACCTAGGCATCAAAGGGCTGTACCAGTACCAAAGCAAAACTAAAAACACTACTAGCAGAGCCACAAAACCGATCCAAGCACCGCGACTGTCGGTGTAGCGCAAACACGCGCAATTCACCACCAGCATCGTCAACGCTAAAAGTTTGGTTCCCCATCCTTGCCACACAAAAAGTGCAGCGGCGCTCAAGGCAATGGCTGGTAGCAAATAGGAACCGAGCAAGTTGGGATTGCCCAAAAAACTGTAAACTCGCGTGACATCGGCTTGAGTAGATGTCGGATCGTTCCAAGTAGCTAATGGTGGTACTTTATCAATCCACTGCCGCACGCCGTAGAAACTGACAACTAAAGCAACATTAAGATATACGGCTATTAACCACGATCGCAAACGGGAATCTCGCAATATCCGCGCCATCAGTGCAAAAAAGAGCAAATACAGCGTTAGCTTCGTCCAACCTGTAAAGGCGGCGGCTTTCACCGGCGACATGGCTGTGGCGACGGTAGCAATGCCCCAGTACAAAAGTACCAGCAAGTGAATGGGTGTCAGGGCGATCGCGCGATCGTCCGAAACAGTCAGCAGCACCCAAAACGCAGCGGCAGCAGCCATCAACACACCCACCAGGGCGTTGTTTACAAACGGGCCCATACCGAACGTCAAGGCGAGCAAAACAAAACCCAGGGGCTCTGCCCACTGCATCAGCCAGCTACTCTGCCGCCAACTGCGTAAAGAGCCGATCGCCAAATTCAATAAATAACTGCCACTTTGCCACTGAGAGAGCGGCAAATTTGCCAGAGTTAACTGTTGCCAAACTGAATTCATTTTTAGATTGGGAATGGGGAATCGGGCATCGGGAATTGGGAATTGGGAATTAGGAATTGGGAATTGGGCAAACACGGAATTGGGAATTGGGAAAAAGGTAATTTTTATTTCTAACAACTGCCAACTGTCAACTGCCAACTGCCAACTGTCAACTGATTAACGCTGTCCCAGGTCAACTGTCAACTGTCAACTGATTTTTACCTTTCCAACAACTCGGTAGCATTGGTACAGGGGAGCCAGAGCACGTACCGATATCCAGATTCTGGAGTGCCTTGAATCGAGAGTTGGCCGCCTTGAATTTCCACCAACTGGCAGCAAAGCAGCAGCCCCAAGCGTTCCCTAGCGCCGTAACCAGCTAACACAGGTGCCGTATCCGCAGCATTCTCAGCCACCAAAGCCGCCAACTCAGAAAACGCCAGCGTTAATCGCTGCGAAGCCTGTGTCTGTGACGGAAGTGGCGGTTCAAATTCCAGGGAGTCGGTTTCGGAGTTCGATCGCGCACCGCTATCGGCTCCGACCTTCAACAAGTAGTCGGAGTAGAGTTTAGCATGGGGCAAACTTTCACCCAACCAAGGATGAAAAACCCAAACTCCGATATTGATACCGTCTTGTTTCCGAGAAACGTGAACTCGAATCACGCTGCCTGCCCCAGCCGATTGAATAATGCTAAAAATTAAGTGGTGCAGCATTTGCTGAACTTTATCCTTATCGGCCAACCAGATGCGCGGCCCGGGCCCCATGGACAAGTTAATTTCTTGCTCTCGTCTAGAGGCTGCTGGCGACAGGGTTGTCACAACTTGCTGAGACAAAGTTTCTATATCAACTGCGGTTCGCTTCAATGTGAAAGCGGTATCGTCTAGATCTGCCAGTTCCAAAATTTCTTCAACTAGCGATCGCAAAGATCGGCTGCTGTCTTGGATCACGTCGATATATTCTTTTTGCTTGCTCGTTAAGGGGCCGTAAATTTCTTGGTTCAATACGCTTGCCATACCGAGGACAGAAGTGAGCGGGGTGAGCAATTCTTGCGCTAAATGATTCAGCAGTTTTACTTTAATTGAGTTAGTAGATAAATCGATAGGTTTGCTATTCATCGGTTATTTTTGTTGGTTCATTATCGAGCGCTTATTGTTAGATCCAGTCCGGTTAAATAATTCTAATTAAGTTTGTACTGAGGACGGCAGCCCTCAAAATCTTATAACGCCGAACGAAAACAACTTTATTATCAGTGATTAACCGGCACTGATACTTAGTTACTTATTATACATCTTCCCCGAATTTATAACAAGTTGTTTGCTGCACGAATTAAAAATAGAGTGGCAACCCAAAGACAATATATAGCAGAAGGAAGACCGAAGACAGAAGTTGCGATCTTCCGCTAGGGTTTGAGCAATTAAAAACTTCCTAACTGTCGGGCGCGCGATATCTTCCTGATTCCTGCTTTTCTCTTTCAGCTTCTTTTTTCTTGAAAATTTACACACTACAGACGGAATAAACCACGTTTTTCAACCGATATTTCTTACCCTATACGGAGGATTTGAACCAAAGAATCGGATAGATGCCTCCAGTTTCTTATTCTCTATTCCTGATTCCTGCTTCCTCCAAAATCTGACTAATTAAGATTTAATCATTCCTTCTAAAGCGGATTGCAAGTCTTGAGTGAGTTCGGCAACTGCTACCCTGCGGCTGCTTTGATATCCCTCCCAGCGATCGCCGACTGATATCGGTTCGCCGACGGTCATTTGCACCTGCTGTTTGCCCAAAGAAGGGCGGCCGAAAGGATTTCCGCCTTTGATGCGAGTCAGTACGTCCCACAGCAGTAAAGTTGTTTCTGCCAAACGTTCTGCTGTGAGTTTTTCTTGGACGTATCTGCCGGTGACTGAGACGAAACTTTCGACAAGTCTCATGTGCCACATCCGCAGACTTGCTTCTTCAGCGAGGCGATCGGCTAATCCTCTTTCTAAGGCACAAAGTCCTGCAATATCTTTGATATCTTCTCGATAAATATAGTCCCAGCCTGCTTGTTCCAGACGGCGGCAGCGGTCTATCAAACTGCCTTTGGGCTTCAAGTTAAAATATTCTTCTGCTACTTGCAAACCTACGTCTAATAGTGCTGTCAGTCGAGCAATCATCGCTTCATTTTCCGAATCGATTGTCGTTGTTTCGGGCAGTAATAGTGATGTCAAAGAAGATGTTTTTAACTGTTGTGGATTTCGATGATAAAAACGGGTGTAAAACTGTTCCATTACAGTTAGCAAATGACTGCCAACTCGAATCAGGCGCAGATATTGGAATTTGTGATGCTGGTCTGCGGGAGCGAGATTTTCTGCCTCTAATTTAGCAATCTCGGTGGGTTCTAAGGCTGGAAGTCCGCAATCTATTTCTAATTGAGTTAAAAGTTTTTCTAAGGGTTCCCAAGGTGGATTGACATAGCGGTATTGAATGCCGATCGGCACAATCAACACTTTTTCTTCAGTACGTCCGGCTTTTAGCAAGTCTTCAACGCACCAGAAGCCCATTTGAGCGATTCCCGGTTCCAGGGGGCTGACTATTTCATTGTGACCGTTGGTGGCGCCTTCTGGGGCGGCGGCGATGGGGAATTGGCTGTTGGCGAATAAATCGCGGGCCGATCGCAATCCAGCGCGATCGATCTTGCCGCGCACAATCGGAGTACCACCGAGGCGAGAATACAGCCAGCCGACGCTAGCACCGGCCCAGAGGGGAATTCCGCGATCGTAAATAAAGTGGGAATGTACGGGGGATTGCAGGGGAATACCTTTGGCGCGGGCCGCCTGGGGAACGAGTTTCCACACCAGTTGTCCCAAACAGTAGGGATCTTCTGAGTTGGGATGGCGGAAGGCTAGCAAGAAGCGAACTTTCTGGTTTTGAAATTGGTGGAATAGTTCGGCGAGGGTTTCGACGTTTTCGGCTTGAATGTGGCTGATATTTGTCTTAAATCGCAGCCACCAGGGGAGTATTTGCTGACAACCATTGACGATGAGGGGGTTGTAGGCTGGGGGTATGAATTCCAGCGGTGGCTGAACTTGGTTTATAGAATTGGGCATTTGGCGATTTTAAATTTTAGATTTTAGTTAATATCATGTGCGATCGATTTACCGCAATCAGATTCGTTCGTAGTGCGGACTTTAGTCCGCAGCAGAAGAACGGACTAAAGTCCGAACTACAAACAAACAAAGGGTTCGTAGTGCGGACTTTAGTCCGCAGCAGAAGAACGGACTAAAGTCCGCACTACAAACAAACAAAGGGTTCGTAGTGCGGACTTTAGTCCGCAGCAGAAGAACGGACTAAAGTCCGCGCTACAAACAAACGGTTTTTGTGATGGTAATCGGCTGGACATGATATAAGACGGCGCTTGCAACCGCCCCTAGAGAAACAAAACCCACTTGATTGAGATTGCTAACTTAAGCTTATTGGTTTATAGCCACAAGCGGATAACTCGTCTCGCTAAGATTTTGGCAATCCCAAATCCCAAATCTAAAATCTAAAATCCTATTGTGCGACTTCAAGAATGATTTCTTGGAAGTTAATCACGTCCGATCGCGGATCGCAGTGAGTGACTTTGACTTCTAGCCGATCGCCAATTGCGATCGATCGACCAAACCGCATCGCCAACTCCAAACCCAAATCTTCCAACAAAATCAAAGCCAGATTGCTATCTTCCCTCAACCAGCGCAGCATCAAAGCTTCCCAAACCTCATCGGGATTGCGCCGCAAATATTCCAATCCCCAATAACGGTTTGTTTGGCGTTCCACGGTAGAGGCTTCTCTAACTGCGGTACCGAGACACATCACAATATCCTGTATTTCTTCGGCGGAAAAAGGCAGAGGTTCATCCCGCAGGTGGGCTTTAATTTGGAAGTGAGTCAGCAAGTCGGTATAGCGGCGGATCGGGGAAGTAACTTGAGTGTAGGATTCCAAACCTAAGCCTGCGTGGCGTCCGGGGGTCAGACCCATTTCGCTGCGGGGCATACAGCGGCGCACGGCGCAGGCGCGGGCTGGGCCAGCGGGCACGGCCAGCAGTTCTTCCTCTGGGGGGAGTTCCGGCTGCGGCTGATAGCGGTAGGGTATGGGCAGGCTGTGAGTTTGACCGTAGCGGGCTGCGACTTCGCCGGCTAAAATCATCATTTCGGCTACTAGCAATCTAGCTGTGGAGTCGTTGATGACGTGGATGTCGATCTCGTCGCCGTAGACTTTGATGACGGATTCGGGCATGAAAATGCTGATGGCGCCTTGGGCTTCGCGCCATTTTTGACGCAGTTTTGCCAAAGCCGCGATCGCACCTATTTCCGCTTCTGCTTCGATTCCCAACTCCAGCATTTCGTCTACGTCATCGTAGGTTAAGCGGTAGGTGGGTTCGATCGTGCTGATGTGGATGCTGTAATCTAAAACCGCCCCGGTTTCGTCTAAGGTAATGTTAAAGCTGAGGGCGCTGCACTCTTTACCTTGAATTAAACTCATCGGCCCGGTTGCCAAAGCCGGGGGAAACATGGGAATCATCCCCGTGGGCAAATAAACCGTAGTCGTGCGCTTTCTGGCTTCGAGGTCGAGTTCGTCTCCAGGGGAAAGCAAGCGAGTGGGATCTGCTATGTGTATCCAGAGTCGCTGCTGGCCGTTTTCGAGGAATTCTAAACTGAGGCCGTCGTCGATTTCCGTAGTGCTTTCGTCGTCGATCGTGTAAACCTTGAGGTGAGTTAAATCGAGACGATTTGTGTCCGAGTCAGTTGGGGGATTTTCTAGGCAGCTTTGGGCCACTTCTAATACCTTTGCGGAGAATTGTAGGGGAATTTGGCTTCGCCGCAAAAACAGGTTTTCGTGGGTACTCCACAGGCCGAGATCGACTAGGAGTTGAAATGCTGCTTCGGGGTTTTCGGGACGTTGTAAGCTGGCTAAAGTTTCTAAGGCCGGCGTGCGGTGAGTTGCTTCTTCTCCGAGGGTGGCAAAGCGTTCTAGGGCGTCGAGGCGAGTTCGATCGCTAGTTGCCCAATCTACATTATTTTCCCCAGCCAGCCGCTGTTTGACTCGATCCCAAAATCCTTGAGATTCTTGGTGTCGCTGCTGTTCTACTTCTTGCTGGTGTTTGATTTCGGCTACTTGGGCAATTGGTCGGGGCTCGTACCGATCGCCCTTTTGCTTGAAATACAGTTTGTCTGTTGACAGCAAACAGTAAGCTGCATAACATTGCGCCGGAGTGCGATCGGAAAATAGCAGCATTGCCAGGGCTTCTGGATCTGTATTTTCTCCGTCGCCCACTAGAAGTTCCCAAGCTACTTCTAGACTCGACGGATCTGAGAAAGCTTCTACTTCTTTAAGAAATTTGGAAATGTCGGAGGGTTTGTAAGTTTCTCCGACTGCTTCGTAGCTGATTTGTTTGGGCGGTATGCTGTGCGGTTGACCGTTTTCGTCTACCACTACCCAGTTTTTCTTGCCGTCGGGGCGATCGGCAACGGCCAGACGGCGGTCGCCGTGCACTCTAAATTCTACTAACGTTCCCTTCTCCACTTGCCCGCTTTATGTTTGAGATTTTGGATTTTTACAGTTGCCACTTATCGAGTTTCTTTGCTTCCGATTCTAGATTTTGGATGTTTACATTTTTTAAATCAATTGTCAAAACTAACATCTAAAAAGTTTTGCTTTTTGTGCTTTAGTTTTTAACTTTTGAGATTTTGATTAAGACTTACGCACCAGCGACTCAATACCAAATATTGCCAGCTATTAGCTACCATCGCTTCCGACAAAAAGACGTTGTTTTAGCGTAAGTCCTATTTTTGTCCAAAATCTAAAATCTAAAATCCAAAATCCAATTAGCCTTCTTGGTTTACGAAGGGCATCAAAGCTACAATTCTTGCTCTTTTGATGCTGCGGGTCAGGTCGCGCTGTTGTTTTGCCGTCAAACCGGTAATCCGGCGGGGCAAGATTTTACCGCGTTCTGTGACGTATTTTTTGAGCAAATCGACATCTTTATAGTCGATCGGGTCTCCTGGTTTGATTGGCGAAACGCGCCGGCGAAAGTAAGTCATTTTTTCGGGAATTGGTAATTGGGCATTGGGCATTGGTCTGCGCAGGGCATTGGCCAGACAGGGCATTGGTTACTCGTAGCTAATCACAAATAACAAATGACTAATGACTAATGACTAATGACTGCTGACTAATGACTATTTAATCTCTTTGTGAGCAGTGTGCTTGTTGCAATGGGGGCAGAACTTTTTGAGTTCCAGCCGTGCCGTCGTGTTGCGACGGTTCTTGGTCGTGGTGTACCGAGACACGCCTTTGGAGCGTTTGCTCGCGTTAGTTCGGCACTCAGTACACTCTAGGGTAATTATGATGCGGACGCCTTTAGCCATAATTCTAAATAAATTTCGACTAATTTAAACACAATTTACTATCGTCTCACATTTGTCTGCACTTGGTCAAGCAATCTTCTGACTTTGATGTCGAGGGAGTAGCCGCGCTTGGTTCCGATGACGATCGACTGCGCCAGTCGATCGTGAAAAGCTTGGGGAAACCTTTCTGCGTCGGTGAAAGCAACGCTACAGTCGATCGCCAATGGTAACATCAGCAGCAAGACGCCCGCGTTGGTGGAGGTGAGTCCAGCTACACCCGCGAAGGCTAGGGCGGCGCAAAAGCCCAGCAATGCCTCGCGCTTGCACAATTCTTGCACTCCAGGAGTCCGTTGGAATCTGGGATCGAAAATTTTCATGTCCAGGGCCCAGCGCCCGAGACTTTGACCTTGGTTTTTCCTGACGATAGCTACGCGCATTATCATCCACAGCAGGACAAAAAAGATCGTTTGGGCGATCGGATTTGTACCGAGAATCAAACTAGGTATCCAAACGGCGATCGCGTCGATGCAGAAGGCACCGGCGCGGCGTTCGAGCGATACTTTGGGTAGGAGGGGAACTAGGTCGGAACTCATGGGTCAAAAGGGCGATCGCCATTAGCTACTTTTTTATCTTAAACTGTTCAGCCGGTCGATCGGTCTAAATCAAACTAAATCAAAGTCAAAGCCCAGCCCTAATTCTTCAAGCAGAAAATGGATTTTCGCCGATTCCCAACAGCATTTTCGACTTTTCCACCTCTTCCCAAAGTGTTTTGATTTGAATAAACGCCTCTTCCACAGGCATTTTGCCGTTTGATACCAAGGCACTGATGTAACCCACCCGCTGCGAAAACTCTTGTAAATTCGCATTAAACACCAAATTCTCTGGCTTTATTTCACCGTAGTAACGATTTTTAGGATATAAAAAATCTGAAATTGCTACCATTACTTTAACCTTCCCTGAAAACTTGTTTCTTGAATATCTAAGTATGTAGACGGAATTAAACGAACAATGTAACAGTATGCAAACAGGCTTGTGTCAGCCAGTAGAAAACGTTTAGACACTTTACAATTGTTTATTTACAATTGTTTACATAGTTGTGTTTGAAAGCGCCGACTTACTTGTGAACAGATCTATAATATAAACCGCGCTTATCTTCTATAGTTGTGCTGCAAGTAGCAAAAATTATGTGAGATTTGGCGGAGTTTTTTGTGACTCGAATTACAAATAGAGATGGCAGTTGACAGTTGACAGTTGACAGTTGACAGTTGACAGTTGACCATGGGAGAGCGACCTCTACCTAGAACGAAGAGGATTGAAGTAATGAATAGTCTGATTTTAATTTCTCCTTCAAAGGCTTGAGGTTTTCAACCAATTATTTACGATCGAAGCATAAGTAATTTCACCTAGAAAACTTGGACAGGGGAAATCTATCGATTTTAGATTGTGGATTGTGGATTTGCTCAGAAACTGGTGTTTGTCCGTAAATTCTGACTGAAGTAAATCAGTGACAAAAAGCCCAAAAATCGATATGATTATTGGCGACCTCAATAGTTAGACTTTTACTAAAAAACTCCATAATGTCTGCAAATGTGCGATCGCCCCGTCCCAAATCCCCGCTGAAGCAAGTGTTAATCAGGCTTGTCCTCGGCGTAATTGCTGCTGTTATCGCGTTTAACATTCCTCACTCCTTAATTCCCGTGTTTAGAGAACCTGTATCCCAAGCATCGCCGCCGCCAGAAATCCAAAACGTGCTCGCCGGGAAGCGCAGAATTGTGACTGTGGGCGACAGCATCACCGAAGCGGGGAAATACCCAGGAGGTTACGTTTGGCTGCTGGAACGCTATCTGAATGCCCTGTATCCCGATCGCAAAATCGAGATCGTCAACGCGGGAATCTCCGGTAACAAGGCGAGTGATATGCAAGCGCGGTTTCAAAAAGATGCGATCGACAAAAAGCCAGATTTAGTCACGATCAACGCCGGAGTCAACGACGTTTGGCACGCTTTCTTCGACTTCCAAAACCTGCAATTTCATCCCCAAGGCAACTTAGCTGCGGGAGTACCGCTAGCAGATTATATAGACAAAATAACTCAAATGGTGCTGGCAGCAAAAGCCGCAGGAATTAGAGTCGTACTGCTTTCTCCTACTCCGATTCGCGAGATTCTCGACGGCCCGGAAAATCGCAGGTTGCAAGAATATGTTGCCGCGATGCGAGAAATTGCCAAGCAAAACCAGTGTTTATTTATCGATTTGAATGCGCCTTTTCGGGAAGTGATCGGAACCTATCAAAAACACGCCGGCAAAACTCTAAATTTGTTAGCAGCCGATGGAGTTCACCCAAATCCGTCGGGATATCGAATCATTGCTTTTACTATCTTGCGCGGTTTGGGAGTACCCGCTAAGGATATTGAAAATTTGCAGGTAAAAAATTGACAGTTGTTAGTTGTTAGTTGTTAGTTGTTAGTTGTTAGTTGTTAGACTTATCCAAAAATTATTGTGCAGCAGGGATTATGCCTGTTCAAGACGGGAGCATCTCATTTTGGTAAAAAGCATTTTTTCTTTGAGTGCGAGCGGGACAGCACTACAAATGCAAAACTGAGATGCTTCCGTTCAAGACAGACTTTTATTGATTCCCTGTTTGGCCAATTCCCAATGCCCAATGCCCAATTCCCTGTTTGGCCAATTCCCTGTTTGGCCAATTCCCTATTCCCGTTATCACTCAATGGGCGGATGATAGCGCTTCAACCAACAGCTACCGATAATCACCAACGCTACCACAACGATCATTTCCGTCCAAAAAAACGATAGGAAATCGCTAGCAGTTCCCACTGGCGGAACTCCCGGTTGAGAGTTGCGAATACCGGGAAAAGCAAACAACATCACACCAGTCCAACTCAACATTCCGACTTCCGGTAACTTCCCCGATTTCATCACCTTTAATGCTAGCAACAGCGCCATGATTGACAGCACCCACATAATCACAATAATCACTATGGCAAAAAATTTTACCGGGAGCGATCGCGTGGCAGAAATATCGATATAAATAAAGATAGATGAATTCTCTTCCATTGGCTTATAACTGATATCGAAGCCGGGAACATCAGCATTAAACTTAAATTCCAGCGGCACAGGATTTAGTTGGAAGGGAGCAAACTGTTTGCCAATTGAAGCCAGCGGGTCAATTGAAATAGCTACTTTAGCAATGTGCGTGTCAAAGGGATAATTGTTGATTTTTCCCTTGACTAAGTTAAACTTTAATGCTGGGACAATCATCGGTTTGCCTTCTTTAAAGCTAATTTCCGAATCCTCGATATTGGCACCGTTAACTGTCATTAATAAATCTTGAGCCGGGTAAGTAGGCCCTTTTTTATAAATACCTTTGAGCTCGAACTGCAAGCGGGTTTCTAATTCGTTTTTAATCGGGTCTACGCCAATTACGGTCATTTTGACCTCAACCAAGCCTTTGGGGGCTACAGCGGTATCTGGAGAGGGGCTGTAAGGCTCTTGGGCATTAGCATTGTGAGAGTAAATAGATAAGATAATTGCAAAACTTAGGGCGAGGCTGCAAATTAAAATAAGTATTTTTTTGAAATTAATTTTATTGATAGTTTGCATTAATTATGGATATTTTATGTCTCGAACTGTTGTTAGCATTCCCCGCAATACAAAAGGTTCGTAGTGAGGACTTTAGTCCGCATCCGTCAGAGGACTAAAGTCCTCACTACAAACAAAAGGTTCGTAGTGAGGACTTTAGTCCGCATCCGTCAGAGGACTAAAGTCCTCACTACAAACCAATTTGATCTTAGTTCTCAGGAAGCAGTACGTTTGGTGTAAAACTGCCGTGCAAACCGTAGGGAATGTGCTGTTTTAAATGCAGGCGCGCTAGGGGGCCTTTGGTGATGTCGCGGGCATCTAGAATCGCTAAGGTCGATCGATGATTAGCCGCATCATACATCAAAACGAGCAGCCAACCGTCATCCTCAGCCACAGCATCGGGACGGGGAACAAAAACTGGTTCCCCCGCAAAGCCGCGCGGCGCCACACTCCAAACTTGCCTCTCACCCGTGTGGAAATCTATTTTAAGAATAGCTTGCAAAGGAGCATTCCCAGTGGGAGAGTCAGCGGCGCCGATGTAAAGATATCGGTAAGGTTGTCCGACATTATTCGGATGCAAAGTCGGAAACTCGCAACACCGAGTTTCAACAACTTGATGCTGCACGGTTTTGTCTTGCAGATTTAACTTGAACCGCCACAATTCTCCCGCTGGAATGCTGTTAAAATCAATCTCCAGAAAATCGCCGTCATGTTCTACGGTTGGAAATGATTCGTAGCAAACTGAATCTACAAAAACTTCGCCATTTTCTTCCCAGGCGTTGCAGTGGTGGAACACAAAACAAGGTTCTGTTTCTAATATCTTCACCTCGTCAGTGCCGTTGCGCGGAATTAAAATTGCTTGGGTGGGCTTGTTTGGCGAAAATTGAATGCACTGGGCTGCACTCCGAAATCCTAATAGGAAAAGTAGGGGGTTGAAGCTGACAGGATTTTGGAAGAAGATGCAGTAATTCTCGGTAATTACCATGTCGTGCAGGAAGGCAAAACCCGGGATTTCGTGGGCGTGTTTTTGTAAAAGTTTGCCGCTTTCGTCGAGTTCGTAAATCGCGATCGTACTTGACAAACCGGGCTTGACGGAAAAGTTGACTAATGTGTCTCCTTTACCATTTTTCCCTTTTTCAATTCTGGGGTGGGCGGCGAAGGCTTCACCGGGTTGTAAAATCCCATCTAGGGTGTCTAATCCGAGGGTTTCTAGGCTGCGGGGGTCGAGTCTGTAGGGCTGTGCTGCTTCCCAGAGTGCTAGCAGTTTGTCGCCCCAATAAATGATGTTTGTGTTGGCGATGTTTTTGATTTTGACATCAAAGATGTTGGCTAACCAGCCTCCGGGTTTCTGTGTGCCGAATACGCCTCGGTGCAGGATTTTTCCTGATTTTTGTTCGGCGAGATAGCCTTCGGTGCGGACGAATCGGTTGCGGAAGTGGGCGCGTTTTTCGGAAATTGCGATCGCACAAACCATGCCATCGCCGTCAAAGGGGTGGTGGATGCGCGATCCGTTGACATCCAACAATCCGGGCCCGTTGCGAAAGAATGTGCCTTGTAAGCCTTCTGGGATCTCGCCTTCGATGTTGTCAATCCAGTAGTCGGCTTCGTTGGGTTGCGATTCGTAGCCGCGCTGCCAGTCTTTGCGATCGTATGATAGGTTTTGAGCTACTGTTTGAGGTTGGGGAATTTGTAGTTTTTGCATTGGTGGCATCAGCTTTTATTTGTTTAACCGCAGAGAGCGCAGAGGACACAGAGAGGTTCAACAGTTGACAGTTGACAGTTGACAGTTGGATAGCTACCTCTACTTATTTATAAAGAAGAGGATTGAAACAGTGAATGATTTTGTTTGATTTCCCCCTCGAAGGAGGAGGCTTAAAACCCATTCTTATGGGCAAAAGTGAGAGAGTCACAGAGTTGAAAACACTGTTCAATTTATCTGTTGCAGAACTTTCTTTATTTACTATCTGCGGTGAGGTTTTCGGACATTACTGTTGGCACTAAGTCGGGAAAGTATTCGGGCATGAAATGTTGTCCGCCCGGTTTTGCACAGCCGAGTTCGGGTTCTAATACTGGGAGAGATTGTTGGTAGTTTGGATCTCCACTTTCTGTACTTTCTGCCGGGAGCCAGTTTAAGAAGGGAAGAGGTAGCAGTGTGGAGAGGTTGGCGATCACTACTAGCAGCCAGAGGTTGTCGAAATTGCGATCGGTAATTCCGAGCCAGTGTGTCAAAATTGCACCTCCTTCGTAGGAAATAATTCCTGCTAAATTGGTGACAGACATCAGCACTGCAAATAAGGTTGCTTCGACGCCGGGAGGACACAACCGCGCTGATAGTACCAGCACGGGCATATAAGCAATTTGTCCGATTACTGTCAGGATCAGGCTGTCTCCGATGCTGAACCATTGGTCGTCAATTCCTAATGCTCGGTTGGCATGAGTTACTAATAATAATGCAGTCATGCCCAAGGCACTTGCAATGACTGTTGACCAGCCGAAAATGACTCGAAATGGAATTGCTTTGAGGTAGCGCTGAAACAGCCAAATGCCAACGAGGGCGGCTATGCTGGTGACGAGGCGCACTCGTCCGAGAAATTCTGGTTGAAAGCCTAATTCGTTGGTGGTGAAAAAGAAGAAGGCGGAGTCGGAGCTTGGTGTGGCTTGCCACAGAAATAGAAAGGCGGTGGGCAACCAAATTGTTTTTTGGGTAACAGCTTGCCGCAGTTGTTTTAGTTGGTCTTTTACTGTTTCAAAGTCGGTTCTTTTGTTGACTTTTTCTTCGGTAATTAACCAGGCTGTGGTTGATACGATGAGCGGGAAAGATGCGGTGATTAAAAAGATGGTGTGGGTGCTGAAGTGTTGCAGCAGGGAACCGCTGAGGTAGGCGGTAATTAGTCCGCCAATGGCTGATGCCCCCCAAGATAAGGATTGCAGGGAACCGGCGTCGCTAACTGTTTCTTTTCTCGCTCTTTCTACTACTAGGGAGTCGGCGATTACGTCGCTGACGGCTAGTGAAAGGGAACTTAGGGCGATCGCCCCTGTAGCGGCCAGTGGCGTGTGTACAATTGTTGCGAGGCTCACCCATGCTGCCGTTCCCAACAGCCCGGAGAGGACGATGTAAGGGCGTCTGCGGTAGCCGAATATGGGCAACCCGTCGGACATGAAGCCGAACACAGGTTTGATAATCCAAGGTAGGGCGACGACGCCCAGCATGGCTGAGACTTCGGCGGGAGTCATGCCGAGTTCGTCTTTGAGGAAGAAGCTGACGGCTAAGCGGGCTAGTCCGAGGATGCCTTGGACGAAATAAATCAGTAAGATGGCTATGAGTTCGGGGGTTGGCTCATTCCCGAAGAATACTTTTTCTTTTAAGGATTCTTTGAGTTTGCTGGCGCCAGAGGGGGAAAGGAGCATTTGAGCAATATTTCTTAATGAATCTCAATATTTATAACACATTCTTAATGAATTGACAGTTTACTGTTGAGAGTTGACGGTTGTGACGGTTGTCAGTTGACGGTTGACTGTTGTCAGAAGAAAAAGGGACGCAACGGTTTCAGCAATTAGGAATTTAGGAATTTCGCGATCGCCACAAGAGGTTGCTACGATTGTAATTACTCTGAATTTAATGATTTTTTGTATCAATGAAAGCAGAAATTACAATTGTCTCTCTGGCAGTAGCTTGGATTTTAGGATTGGGCGCTAATTTAGCCTTGGCTTTACCTGTTGCTAATGGGCAAGGAGATTATACGGGGCTGCTGGCGAGACAGCGGGGAAACAGGCAGGTGAATTGGGTGGTTGTTGACTCGGATTCTCAAGGATTAAATTGTCGGATGGCCCAGAGGTTTCGATCGATCTCTGTTGACGGCGTTGATGCGCCCGATGAGTTATTTGCAAAAAATAAACATAATGTTTCGCAGTGGCCTGTGGTGACTACTTTTCGGCGCGGAGAGCGGTTGGAAGCGGTGACTGGAAATAATGCCAATCAAATTATGATTGCTGACTCTAATGGTAAACCTTGGTTGCCTATTTCCACGGATAAGGGTAATTGTTTTGTGCGGGCTAACAGCCGTTTTGTTAAGCCTGTTCGGGAAAATCCTACTACTTTGAAACCTTTGGAATAGAGAAATGAACCGCGAAGGCGCGAAAAACGCGAAGGAAGAGAAAGAAGAGAAGGAGTTTTGTATGATTGTTAATCCTAAAAATGTCCCAGAAAGTACAGGCTCAAATTATCCTGAGCAATTCAAATCTGCTGTTGCGGGAAGAGTTAAAAAACGCTTGGGTGATGCTGCGGGTTTGCAGAATTTTGGGGTAAATTTGGTGAGGCTGGCGCCGGGAAGTTGTTCTGCTCTGAGACATTGGCACTCTCGTCAAGATGAGTTAGTCTATGTTCTGGAAGGGGAAGTTACTCTGATTACAAATGCTGGTGAGGAAGTGCTGCAACCTGGTATGGCGGCGGGTTTTCCGGCTGGTGATGCCGACGGGCATCATTTAGTCAACCGATCGCCTGCTGATGTTGTTTATCTCGAAATTGGCGATCGCACTCCTGATGATTCAGTGACTTATCCAGATGAGGATTTAATTGCTAAAGCGGGCGATAATGGTTGGATTTTTACGCACAAAAATGGCGAGATTTATGAGGATTGAAAGTTTATGAGTCAAGTCAATCTTTGGAGTTCAGCGGAACACGCTTTGTGGTATCTTGCTAAGGCTGATGGTATTCCTCACCGCACGGAAGGTGAAGCGGTTTTGTTGGAGGAAGTGCCGAAAGATATCAAGCGCATTCTAGATGTGGGTACGGGAGACGGGCGGTTGTTGGGTTTGCTAAAGTGCAATCGCCCGAATGTTGAATCTGTGGCGATCGACTTTTCGCCGACTATGTTGGAAAAAGCCCGCATTCGCTTTGCTGATGACAATACTGTCACGGTAATCGAGCACAATTTTGACGAACCTCTGCCGGATTTGGGCAAGTTTGATGCGATCGTTTCTAGTTTTGCCATCCATCACGTTGAGGACGATCGCAAACGTTCGCTTTACGCCGAGATTTTCGAGCTTTTGGAACCCGGAGGCATTTTTTGCAATTTGGAACACGTAGCGTCCCCAACAGAGGCTTTGCATCAGAAGTTTCGAGAGGCACTAGGTATTAGCGATTCGCCCGACGATCCTTCTAATAAATTGCTGGATGTGGAAACACAACTAAGTTGGTTTAGAGATATTGGTTTTGACAATGTAGACTGTTATTGGAAATGGCGGGAACTAGCTTTATTAATTGGGGTGAAACCTGTTTAGTTGGGGTGGAATACAGCATTCGTAAAAGCGTGTTAACTTAATGTCCAACGTAGTACCAGTCGGCTGTCTAACTATTAGATATTCGATCCCCCCTAGCCCCCCTTAAAAAGCAGGACAGTTTTATTGTCGTCAGACTTAGGTACGTAGTTGGGATTTAGCCCTCTTTATAAGATTAGGAAAGAGGGCTAAAGCCCAACTACGTACCTTCGCCATCAGCATTTTTTCTTCTTCCTTTCATTACTCCAATACTCTTCATTTTAGCTATATCTCGCTCTCAAACTGTCAATTGTCAACTGTCAACTGTCAACTGTTAAATAGCTGTGTCTGATAATGAACCTGCACCGCATTTGCACCTGCTTTCTAGCTTTGAATTGGGATGGAATGGTTTGAATCTGATTTATGAGCTAGAACCTGCTGATGAAATGCCGGAAACTGATTTAGAACACCACTTTATTCTCATCGCTGAAAATGATTTTCGGGCGAGTTTTATGTTAAATGGAAGTTGGCAAGAGGTAGATTATGCCAGCGGCGATATTGCGATTATTCCTGCTACTCAAAGTATTCCGAGAACGTTTGTCGATCGCGAAGTTCCATTAATCGAGCTGTTTCTCGCGCCTGAAATGCTGGCGCGCGCTGCTTTTGACTCTGGGGATGCAGATAAAATTGAGCTCGTGCCGCAGTTGCACCTGTGCGATCCGTTAATTCAGCATATGGGGCTGGCTTTGAAGCAAGAATTAGCAGCCGGAGGCGCAGACAGTCGCCTGTATGCAGGGTCTATGGGGACAGCGCTTGCTGTGCATTTGCTGAGGCGTTACTGTTCTTTTACTCCTGAAATTAAAAACTATACGGGCGGGTTGTGCAAGTATCAGCTACGGCAAGTATTCAATTATATTGACGAACATTTAGACGATAATTTGAGTTTGGAAAAACTGAGCAATCTCGTGCAGATTAGTCCGCATTATTTTGCAAGTTTGTTCAAGCAATCTACAAAAATTACACCGCATCAATATGTGGTGAAATGCCGCATAGAGAGAGCGAAGCAGTTGCTGCGGCTGCGGGAGTTGACACTTGTAGAAATCTGCCACCAAGTCGGATTTCAAAGTCAAAGTCATTTGACCAGAGTGTTTCGCCAACAGGTTAAAACTACTCCAAAGGCTTATAGAGATGCGCTTTGAAGGTTGGGAAGATTAGGACATTTTTGGGAAGATTCGGCAAGACAGCGGCCACGGGCGATCGCTAAATTTAGTATGCACTGAAATTTTGTCCTGTTAATTGCCGGCAATCATAAGGTTCGTAGTGAGGACTTTAGTCCTTTCTTGGATGCGGACTAAAGTCCTCACTACGAACCTATTTTTTCATGGTGTTCGATTGGACAGGATCTGAGAATTTATTGTAAGGATTCACCACGGATGAAAGATCGTAAATTTGCTGTTGAAGGATGGAGAATTGTTGGTCTGTCTGCGCTGACAATTGGGATTATGCTTGCTGTGATTTGGCTGATTTACGGTGTTGATGAGACAGCGATGCGGTTGGCGATTCGAGCAACTGCTCGTACTTCGTGTATCTTATTTCTATGTGCTTTTGTGGCTTCGTCACTTCGCAGGCTGTGGCCAAATATATTTACACAGTGGCTGTTAAAAAATCGCCGCTATTTCGGCTTGTCGGTGGCTGTGTCGCATACGTATCACGCGATCGCCTGGACTGGCTTGTGGTGGGCAACGAATGGCGCGTCGCCCGGGTTTGACCCTCTGGGGATATTGGGCTACGTGTTCCTGTTTGCAATGACTGTAACATCTTTTGAGCGATCGGCAAAATGGATCGGTCAACGGGCCTGGAAGATTCTGCACAATGCTGGAATGCACTATTTCTGGCTGGCTTTTACCTTTGAATTTGGGATCAAGATTTTCAAATCGGCGATCGTATATTTACCTTTGACAGGGTTGCTAATTGCAGCAATGATGCTCCGCTTAGTTTCTCCGAGAATACAGAGAAAATTAGTTGGTTAGGACTTGACTAATAAAACTGGTTCGTAGTGAGGACTTTAGTCCTGATTTCTGAGGACTGAAGTCCTCACTACGAACCTATTGCTGGTTTGTAGTGAGGACTTTAGTCCTGATTCCTGAGGACTGAAGTCCTCACTACGAACCTATTTTATCTGCTTTGTGTGTTAGTCCTGTGAATTAAATTAAGTCGGGGACTTTAGGTTTAATTCGGCGCTCGTACCAGTTCATTAACGGGGTGGCGCTAATGCCGTGCACAATCACAGAAATTACGATCGTAGTAAAAGTAATCCAGGCAATTTTTTCGCCGATTTCGCCTTTCAAGCCGTGACCGAAAGCATAGGTAAGATAATAGATTGAACCGACGCCGCGAATGCCGAACCAACCGCAGAGCCAGCGGCTGGCGGGATGCAAGCGACTCCCGATCGTACTGATCCAAGCTCCCACAGGGCGAATAAAAAAGATTAACAATCCACCGATTAAAAGGGCGTAGCTTCCATGGGCAACGAGAGCTTCTAGGCGCAACATGGAACCCAATATTAAAATTGTTCCTACTTCCATTAACTTTTCTATGCGCTCGGTAAAGTGCAGTTGGGAAAGCGGTTTTTCGGGGTCGCGGTAACTGCGCTGCACTACAATTCCTGCTACAAAAACTGCGAGGAATCCGTAGCCGTTGACTACTTCTGTCAGGGAATATGTGAGCAGAATTGTGCTGAGGGCGATGAAATCTTCCATTAGTTCATCGGCGGGGCGGTAGCGTTGCAATCGGCGATCGATCCAACTGACGGCTTTGGCTACTAAAATGCCCATCACGATACCTGAGGCCCCCGCCCAAAGCAAGTCAACTGCTACCCACTGCGAAAACCAGTTCGGCCAATTGTTATCTTTTAGCGCATAAATGCCGAAATAAACAAAGGGAAAAGCTAAAGCATCGTTCAAACCGCCTTCTGATGTTAAGCCAAAACGCAATTCATCGCGATCGTCTATATCCGCTAACTGAACTTCTGAGGCTAAAACTGGATCTGTCGGTGCGAGAATTGCTCCCAATAAAATCGCTGGCCCCCAATCTAATTTGACAAACCAATGAGCGATCGCAGCAACAGCTAAAATGGAAATTGGCATTAAAAAACCGAGCAGCCGCGCTGTGGAATTCCAAGCCCAAAGTTGCAGCGGGCGATTCATTTTTAAGCCACAACTAAACAGAGAAACAATAACTACAAATTCTGTGAGTCTTTCTAAAAATTGAGCTTCGGGGCGCAATTCAATCAGCTTGACGCCATAGGGCCCCAATCCGATACCGACAATTAGATAAATTAAGGCATAAGATACCGGCAATCGCGAAATCCATCCCGAACCCAAGGTGACGGTGAGCAGGAGGATGCCAATCACTAGCAAGTTGAGTATGTAATGATCTACCATAGCGATCGCACTTTTAATCAGCTTTAACAAGTGCAATCTTGACAGATCGAAGCTTCTGGTACATCCGCCGAAAGCTAGAGCCTGCTATCCTCCGAAAGTTATATCTATCTGTTATTTGTTATCTGTTATCTGTTATCTGTTATAGCAATCCTCGCATCATTTACATAATTCTTGTAGGGGCAATCCCCCCGTGGTTGCCCGATAGATAGGAGGGTAGGCACGCACCATCCACTACCCCTACAAATCCTCATGAATCATTTAGGATTGCTATATCTGTTATTTGTTATTTGTAGCAACTGACTATTGACTGATGACTAATCACTGATGACTAATGACTTTTTTCGGTAGCGATGATGTGCAAATCTACGTGTTTGAGCGATCGCACTAACTTTTGAGTCAACGAGCCCCGCAGCAGCAAATTCCATCGCGATTGCTGGCTTTCGCCGATCACAATTTGAGTAATCCGATACTGTTTCGCTACATCTGCGATCGCTTTGGCTATATTATTGCCATTTAGCCGCAAAAATTGCCCGTTAAATTCTTTACAGAGTTTCTCACAAGTTTCAATATGCAAGCTTTCTGCTTTTGTTAAAAATCGGTCAGGATCGCTGACAAACATAGCATAAAAGGGGGCATTCATGTAATTAGCAAGCCTCGCGCCCCGCCGCAGCAGTTGCAAGGAATTGGGATAAGTCGATACGCATACTAAAACTCGTTCGTGAATGTTGCAAGATTGACCTTTTAAAGTTGCTGCATCGTCTTCAACACTATCTGCTACCTCCCGCAGCGCCAGTTCTCGCAATGCAATTAAATGACGGCGCTGGAAAAAGTTTTTTAAAGATTGTTCTATTTTTTCAGGAGCGTAGATTTTGCCTTCTCGCAATCGTTCTTCTAAGGTTTCGGGCGTGACATCAATAACGACTATTTCGTCAGCTTCTTCTAGAATGCGATCGGGCACTCGCTCTCGCACTACAACTCCCGTAATTCTCGCTACTAAATCGTTGAGACTTTCTATGTGTTGAATGTTGAGGGTGGAGAAAACATCTATCCCTGCTTTCAGAATTTCTTCGACATCTTGATATCGCTTTTCTCGCAGAGAACCGGGAACGTTTGTATGAGCTAGTTCGTCTACTAATGCTAGTTGAGGGCGGCGTTCAATCACCGCCTCTGTATCCATTTCTTTCAGCATTTTTTCACCGCGCAGCATTTGTTTTTGCGGCACTATTTCCAGTCCCTCGCCTTTGGTTGCTGTCTCTTTCCGCCCGTGGGTTTCTAACAGTCCAACGGCGACATCAATACCTTCAGATTTGAGTCTGTGCCCTTCTTCCAGCATTCGGAAAGTTTTGCCGACACCGGGGGCCATTCCGATAAAGATTTTGTGCTTTCCCCGGCGGTGAGGGCGATCGTAAGTGCGATTCGGTTGGGCGTAAATAGGGTCGGAATGGTTGCTGAGTTCGCTAGAGTGAATCATAGCAGTTAGCAGTTAGCAGTTAGCAGTTGACAGCGTTAATCAGTTGACAGTTGACAGTTGACAGTTGACAGTTGACCAATAACCAATAACCAATGACTAATAACAACTGAATACTGACTACTGACTACTGACCACTGAGTATTATAAACCGTCGAGAGCCAAATTTAGTTTGAGGACGTTAACTCCCGGTTCGCCAAAAATTCCCAGAAATCTGCCGTCTGTATTCTGGGCTACTAACATTTCGATTTGATTGACATTGAGCGATCGCACTTTTGCTACCCGTTCAATTTGCGCCCTAGCTGATTCTACGCTAATGTGCGGGTCGAGGCTAGAACCGGAAGTATAGACTAAATCTGCTGTCGGTTTGATACCAGATAAATTTAGGCGAGCCAACTCAACTTCCACGCCCTGAAAACCATCTTTTTCATTACCTCGCTTCAGCAAATCGGAGTTGCTAGGAGCAAGATTGCTCGCTCCGGAAACGCCCGTTCTCTGACTTAAGTTTTCTGCCTTTGTGGAGTCGTAATCTATTGCCACAAAGCTGCTGTAATTTGTGGTACTGGGGCGACCCCAAAAATATTTATCCGAGCCGAAAGACTGACCGATTAATGAGGAACCGACTACATCTCCTTTGTTGGTAATTAAACTGCCGTTTGCCTGGTAGTTGAAAGCCAGTTGACCGATTGCTAGCAGTATTAATGGATAAATAATCGCTGTGATTCCCCACAAAACTAAAGTAACACGAATAGCTCTGATTAATTCTCTCATAAATGACCTCAATGAAGGAAGTTCGGCAACGGATTCTGTAACGGATGTAACGGATGTCATGAAAAACTGGATGCTAGAAACCGGGTTTTTGCGGAAATATTTGGTTTGGCGGGCAGATTTGGTAAAAAACCCGGTTTCTCAGAGTCGGCGCGCCCTACACGCTCAACCTAAAATCTTTCTGGCTGAAAAATCACGACAAACAAATAAACTGCTAGTCCGATAATTACTAAACCCAAAAGACTTAAACCCCAGGCAGCTTTTTTAGTCAAACCTTCATCGGCAGCGGCATAAACAGCCGGGGCAATTATCAAGTTAAAGCACATTACTAGAAATAACTGCACCGGGATAGGGTGGCGCTGCCACAGCATTTGTCCTAACTCAACTGTTTCTTGAAAATCCCTCGGCAAAACATCATTTAGCAAATCATTTCGTTTCATAAATTCTCCGGGTTTGGGAAATAAATGTCTGTCTTTGTATTGGATTATTTTTGTGGGAAAATCGAGGCATAGCAAGAGTGATATCCGTTTCCAGGTAGAGCTGGGAAGAGTCATCCGCTACATCCGCTACAAAATCCGCTGCCGAACTTCTTTATGCTAATCCGATCGCAGCAATGAAAACATCAATAATTTTGATGGCGATAAACGGCGCAACTGCTCCGCCCAATCCGTAGATTAAAATGTTCCGCTGCAACAGTTGATTGGCACTTAGTGGTCGAAATTTAACCCCAGTTAGTGCCAGGGGAATCAAAGCGGGAATAATCAAAGCATTGTAAACTAATGCTGATAAAACCGCAGATTGACCGCTGGCTAAACCCATCACGTTCAATGCGCCGACGGGGGCAAACATTGCGGGAATAATTGCAAAATATTTGGCGATATCGTTGGCTAGGGAAAACGTAGTCAGCGCGCCGCGAGTAATTAGCAACTGTTTGCCAATTGTCACTAAGTCAATGAGTTTTGTGGGGTCAGAATCTAAGTCCACCATGTTCGCAGCTTCTTTGGCTGCTTGGGTTCCAGAATTCATCGCCAAACCTACGTTTGCTTGGGCTAGGGCGGGTGCGTCGTTGGTTCCGTCTCCCGTCATTGCTACTAATTTGCCCTCGGCTTGTTGCTTGCGAATTACTTCGATTTTGTCTTCGGGAGTGGCTTCGGCGATGAAGTCGTCTACTCCGGCTTCGTCGGCAATTACTGATGCTGTAATTCGGTTATCTCCGGTGAGCATGATGGTGCGAATTCCCATTTTTCGCAGTTGGTCAAACCGATCGCGAATTCCGGGTTTAATCACATCTTTCAAATAGATAATTCCGTAGGTGTCGTTACCTTGACAAACGCCTAACGGTGTGCCTCCAAGCCGGGAAACTCGCTCGTAAGCTTCATCGAGATCCGGGCCGATATTACCGCCGCGCGATCGCACAAAACCCTTCACCGCATCCACCGCGCCCTTGCGCGCCTCGGTACCATCAGCCAAATCCGTGCCCGACATCCGGGTTTTTGCCGAAAAATCAATGCCTTCAGATCCTTTGGGGTTAGTGCGATCGAAATCCACGACTGCGCCCAGATTTTGAGCCAAACGGACGATCGACTTTCCCTCAGGCGTATCGTCAAAAACGCTCGCAGTCAGCGCTACCTGCGCCACTTCTTGCAGCGAATGATTGTTTACCGGAATGAATTCCTCGGCTAAACGGTTGCCCAGGGTGATCGTCCCAGTTTTGTCCAAAATCAGCGTGTTCACGTCGCCGCAAGCCTCCACGGCGCGCCCGGAGGTCGCTATCACGTTAAATTGAGCGACGCGATCCATCCCCGCAATGCCGATCGCACTTAACAAACCGCCGATCGTTGTCGGAATCAGCGCCACCAGCAGCGAAATCAGCGTTACCACGCCCACAGGAGTTTTGACATAATTGCCCACGGGCGGAATCGTCGATACCACAATCAAAAACACCAGAGTCAGCACCGCCAGCAGCACCGTCAGCGCGATCTCGTTGGGCGTTTTCGAGCGTTCAGCGCCCTCTACCAGCGCGATCATCCTGTCCAAAAATCCCTTACCGGGGTCGGCCATCACCCGCAGAGTCAACTCGTCTGAAAGGATGCGCGTACCGCCGGTAACGGAACTGGCAATGTCGGAACCCGGTTCTTTCAGTACCGGCGCCGATTCCCCGGTGATCGCCGATTCGTCTACAGATGCGACGCCTGCGATCACTTCGCCGTCGGCAGGAATGACATCGCCTGCGATCGCTTTAATTTGGTCGCCGCGTCGGAGAGATGTCGAACTAACTTCTTGAATTGAACCGTCTGGTAGGAGTTTGCGGGCTGTGGTATCTGCTTTTGTCGATCGCAGTGCATCCGCTTGCGCTTTCCCGCGGCCTTCCGCTACCGCTTCTGCAAAATTAGCAAATACCAAAGTAAAGAACAAAATGAACGTTACAAGGCCGTTAAACAGAACTTGATTGTTGCCGGGAACCGGGCCGAACAGCGTCGGATCGACGGTCAAAAGTGCAGTGACAATTGTGCCAACCCACACCACAAACATCACGGGATTTTTTAGCATCACCCGCGGGTCAAGTTTGACAAAAGCTTCTTTAAAAGCTCTTTGATAAAGACCTTTGTTATTTGCTTTTGGGGTGTGTTTGCGAGACTCGCGAGAGCCTCTTGAGCGGGGAGTTTTTTGAGAGTCCGGGGTATTGGAAGAAGCCATGATTTGGATTTTTTAATGAACCGCAGAGTACACAGAGAACGCAGAGAAAGAGAAGGGTGAGGTTGATGATTTTTTGTTACTGAGGTGGAGGAGTTGGTGTTGCTAAAGGTGTTGTGGGTGCGGTTATCCCTGCTGGTTCCAACTTGCCGCTGCTGATTTGGTATCCTTCAGCAATTGGCCCCAAAGCCAGCACTGGGAAAAATGTCAGCGCGCCGAGAATGATGATTACTCCTGCGGTGACGCTGGTAAATAAAACGGAATCTGTTCTGAGAGTGCCGGTTGTTTCGGGAACCAGTTGTTTGTTCGTCATGCTGTCAGCTAGCAGCAGCAGCGCAATAATTGGAACGTAGCGCCCCATCAGCAAGCTAAAACAAGTGCTTAAATTCCACCAAAGTCCTGTCGGCGCGGGTTGAGAATCGCCCAATCCTTCAAAGCCAGAACCGTTATTAGCCGCCGCTGAAGCGTATTCGTACATCACCTGCGAAATGCCGTGAAATCCTGGGTTGCTGATGCCGCTCAAGCTGTCGGGAAAGGCGAGGGTAATGGCGCCGGGGATTAAAACTGCGATCGGGTGAATCAACAAAACAACGCTAGCTAAAACAATTTCCCGCTTTTCAATTTTTCGTCCCAAAAATTCCGGCGTTCTCCCCACCATCAATCCGGTGAGAAATACGCTCAAAATCGAGTAGATAAATAAGTAAGCTGTTCCCGTTCCCTGTCCGCCCCAAACAATTTGGATAAACAAGTTAAACAAAGTAGCAAAACCCCCTGGCGGCATTAAAGAATCGTGCATTCCGTTGACAGCTCCGCACATTGTCCCAGTCGTAGTGACAGCCCAAAGTACAGTTTCTGCCCAACCGAATCTAACTTCTTTCCCTTCTAAGTTTGGTTGCACGGAACCGAGCAAACTATTAATTTGGGGATTGCCTTGATATTCGCCAACTGCTGCAATGCTAATCAAGATTACATAAATGGCAAACACCATCCCAAAAATCAGCCATCCCTGCTTTTTGTTGTTAGCAAATCTGCCGTAGGTGTGAATGAGTGCTGCTGGTATAGAAACCATTGCTAGTGTTTCCAGCAGGTTACTAAAAGGGTTGGGATTTTCAAAAGGGTGAGCCGAGTTAATGGCAAAGAAACCGCCGCCGTTCTCTCCGAGTTGTTTGATGCTTTCCAAGTGAGCTACTGGGCCGCGAGCAATTACTTGCGTGCCGCCTTCTAAGGTACGCGCAACTGCGGGGCCTGCTAGGGTTTCCGGCACTCCAGAAATGAGCAAAAATAAGCCAATTATCAAAGAAAGTGGCAGCAGAATCCGGGTGATCGATTGAATTAAATCGATATAAAAGTTACCGAGGGGGCGACCTGTCAGTCCCCGAATAAAGGCAATCCCTACTGCTAAACCAGTGGCTGCTGAGGTGAACATTAAAAAACCCAGAGTTAACTGGGACAAATAACTGAATGTTGTCTCGCCTGAGTAATGCTGTTGGTCGGTATTTGTGAGGAATGAAATAGTTGTATGCAGCGCGGTATCCCAGGTTGGTGCGCTGAGGCTCGTGGGATTCAAAGGCAGCAGTCCCTGAAGCATGAAAAGTAAGAATACAAATATGCCCATTGCTGCATTGCTGTATAATAGCGATCGCGCATACTGCCAGCCTGTCATTGAATCTACAGCCCTGATATTGCTGGCCTTATAGATGAGTTGTTCGACTGGTTTTATCGCGGGGTCGAGAATGGTTCGTTCTCCCATGTACACCCGTGCCATGTAGTTGCCGAAGACGGGCGCGATCGCGATTAAAATGATTAGGGTTAATGCAATTTGAATTAAGCCTTGTAACATAACTGAGTTAAAAATTACTCGTTTAGTGATTACTTTACTCAGGTTGGGGGTTGTTGATAATCTGTCTTAAGGTATAAGTTACTGTTTATTAATGCGGTTTTTCTTACTTATACTTATACTGATAGGCGAATGTTTAGCCAAGGTCTCAAACCTATACTTGCAGGTATAGATGCTGTATAAACGCTATTTTTTGCGCGAAAATGTAGCTGACATTTTATAAGCTTAAAATGGATTAATTAGAGATGTTTGAAAGCTTATTGAAAATTCCCAAAATTCTGGGGGTTCAAGAAAAGTATTTGCGCGGAAGGTGGTCGATCGCCTTTTTATTCGCGATTGTCGCAGCACTCGAATTTGCTACGCCGTCGCAGTATCTGTTTGGATACTTGTACACGGGGCCGATTTTACTGGCAAATTCGCGGCTGAGTCGGTTGGGAAAGTTGCAAATTACGCTGTTAGCAGCAGCATTGACGCTGTTGAACTTGTTTGTTCCTTACGGAGAAACGATCGCCCTAGCAACTGTAGCAAATAGGGCGATCGCAGTTATGGCCTTGGGAGTCACGGGATATTTGAGCGATCGCACCCAGCAGTATCAAGAAGCGATCGCGATCGCCAAAGCACAGTTGCAGTCTCAGCAGCAGCTAGCCAGCATCCGAGAGGATTTTGTCTCTACTTTGAGTCACGACTTGAAAACGCCGATGCTGGGTGCAATTGAAACAATCAAAGCTTTTCAGGGAGCAAACTTTGGGGAAGTCACTACCAGCCAGCAAAAAGTTCTCGAAACAATGGCGCGATCGCAAAAAATGTCACTACAATTAGTAGAAACGCTGCTCGATGTTTACCGCAACGATGCCGAAGGTTTAAAACTGCAACTTGCGCCCGTAAATTTAGCAGCTTTAGCAGAAGAAGTAATTGCCACACTCATCCATTTATCGGCAGCGCGCCGAGTTTATATTAGTATAAGTTACGGACAGTCTGACTTTCGCCGTTCTTTGTGGGTAAACGGCGATGAAGTGCAACTCCAGCGCGTTTTTGTTAATTTGCTAACAAACGCGATCAACCATTCTCCCCGAGGTGGTAAAGTAGAAATAGTCATGGAATCTTACGCAACCGATCAGGTGGTGAAAGTTATCGATAGCGGGTTGGGAATTACTAGCGATGAGCTGCCCCACTTGTTCGAGCGTTTTTATCAAGGAAATGGCGATCGGCAAGCCAAAGGATCGGGATTGGGGTTATACTTATCTCGCCAAATTATTGACGCCCACGGCGGTATAATTTGGGCAGAAAACAAATTGCCTTTAGGTGCTTTGTTTGGATTCCGACTACCAGCTATCTCTGCGAATGAAACCTAATTGTCCCTTGCGAATTCTCTTAGTTGAAGATGACGAACTGTTTCGGTTGGGACTGCAAACCAGATTGCAGCAAGAAAGTTCTTTGCAAATAATTGCCGAGGCGGAAGATGGAGAAACGGCGGTAGAATTGACTCAGGAACACTTGCCGGATGTGGTGGTTCTCGATGTCGGTTTGCCGGGAATTGGTGGCATTGAAGCCTGTCGCCAAATTAAACAGAGACATCCAGAAATTCCAGTTTTGATTTTAACATCTCACGCCCAAAAAACCTTAATTGAAAGGTTGATTGCTGCGGGAGCCCAAGGATATTGTCTCAAGGGAATTGCCGCCGAAACTTTGGTTTTGGCAATTCGATCGGTAGCGGCGGGTGCTTCTTGGTGGGACAAAGCCGCAACTGCGGAAATTCGGGCGGTTTTTAGCAATCCCGAACCTGTCAAAAGCGCGAGTAAATGGGAAGTTTTAGACAATCCGCTGACTCCGAGGGAACAGGAAATATTAGCCTTAGTTGCGGGCGGGAAAAGCAATCAGGAGATTGCACAAATATTGTACATCGCTCCGGGGACTGTGCGGGTACACGTCCACGCGATTTTGCAAAAGTTAGAAGTGCGCGATCGCACTCAAGCAGCAGTGTTCGCTATTCAGAAAGGATTGGTAGCAGAAGAACTTTTGGCGATCGAACCTTCAACAGGTTCGATCGTGAGGAATGCGAGTCCGCATCAGGTTCGATCGTGAGGAATGCGAGTCCGCATCAGGTTCGATCGTGAGGAATGCGAGTCCGCATCAAAGAAAGGACTGAAGTACAGGTTCGATCGTGAGGAATGCGAGTCCGCATCAAAGAAAGGACTGAAGTACAGGTTCGATCGTGAGGAATGCGAGTCCGCATCAAAGAAAGGACTGAAGTCCTCACTACAAACCCTATTGCTCGTTAATTTTACTGATGACATTTAATATTAAACTTTGCTAAATTTCATACATATTAATTTCCGTAAGGTCATCCAACCAGAGGTGTCTTGTGCCAAGTTTTATCAATTATGTTAGGGGCTCGATCGCCTTTCTCGACTCTGCCCTCCCCGACATCCAAAATCTTTGCAACGGTATTGCAGCCGGAATAGAAGTAATTATCATCGATGCAGCGCGCGATGGAGTAGCACAAATTACGGAAGTGCTAGGCAGTCGCGACAATATTAAAAGCATTCATATTATCTCCCACGGTCGATCGGCAAGTTTGCAGCTAGGCGCGATCGACCTAAACTTGACAAATTTAAACTTTTATGGTCAAAAATTGCAGCAATGGTCGATCGCCCTGACAGAGAGTGCAGAGATTTTGCTGTACGGGTGCGATGTGGCGGCGGGGGAAAAGGGCGCTAACTTCGTGCAGCAAATCAGTCGTCTCACAAAGGCAAAAATTGCTGCTTCTAGTACGCCTGTGGGAAGTGCAGCTAAGGGCGGAGACTGGGAACTAGATTATACAACTGGGTGGGTGGAGTCGGAGTTGGCGATCGAGCCAGCCACAAGAGCCGCCTATCAATTTGTGTTCAGCTATACTCTCTACGACGGTACAAGTAACTTTATACCGGTGCCAGGAATGCCGGGGGGCATTGGGACATTAGGTGTCACCCAATTAGCTTACGGACAAGTACCTCTGCCTGCCCCATTTGGTTCTGGTCTTCTTCCTGCTGGTGCGTACTCACCCAACACGGGTATTAATACTGCTAGCGTGACGGTGGCTAATAATACGACAGGATATGCGGGATACACGAATTATCAATATACTCCGCCACCAATAGGAACATTTGCTCAACTAAATCCGGCTTTCCCCGCCTTGAATCGCACCAGCGGTTTCAGCGTTTCTTTCAACGCTACGGTGACGACTGAAAACAGTAATAGTGACGATCGCGCCGGTTTCAGCATCATCGCCATTAGCAGCGACGGTCAAAACGGTATTGAACTCGGTTTCACCAACCGCAACCTCAGCCCCATCGGAGGCATTTTTGCTCAAAACGGTGGCGCATCCCCAACTCTGTTTACTCGTGGGGAAAATGTACCTGTTAATATCAGTGCTGGTACGAACTACAAACTGGTGGTTCAAGGAACTACTTACACCCTGTTTGCTGGTGGCGCAGCCATACCAGGGCTGACAAATCAGCCGCTACGCAACTACACGGCATTTAATCCAGCAACCAGCCAGCCAGCTTTACCCTACAATCCCTACAGCCAGCCAAACTTCTTATTTTTGGGCGATGCGACGGATCAAGCAAGTGCCACTTTTAGGCTGGGCCCGATATCTGTTAATAACTTGCCGATCGCCAATCCCGATACTTATACTACTTTGCACAATCGAGTGCTCAACGAACTTCCGGGAGTTGTACTCAATGACACTGACCCCGATAGCTTTTTCGGTCTGTCAGTTCCCGCCTTAGTAAAAGCTCCTAGCAACGGTAAACTGACATTGAATGGCTTCGGCAATTTCATTTATACTCCTAATCCTGGCTTTGTCGGAATTGATACCTTCACTTACAGCCTTAGCGACGGGACTGATACTGTCCCCGGTACGGTGAGTATTAATGTTACTAACAAGCAGCCGATCGCCAATCCCGACACCTACAAAATCGAGCACGATCGAGTGCTCAACGGATTTCCATCCGTCTTATCAAATGACTTCGATTTGGATTTTTTAGAAACATTGACTGCTGCTGTCGTCACAGGGCCGACCAAAGGTAAACTCGTACTCAATCCCAAGGGTGATTTCACTTACACTCCTAACCCTGGCTTTGTTGGAATTGATACTTTTATTTATAGCGTTAGCGACGGCGCTGCGACTGTCCCCGCGACCGTGAGTATTGATGTTACGAACATTCCGCCGATCGCCAATCCCGACACATACAAGGTTTCGCACGACAAAGTGTTAACCGGATTTCCAGGAGTTTTAAGCAACGATGCTGACTTAGACTTCCTAGAGACGTTGACTGCTGCTGTTGTCACACAACCGACTAAAGGTAAACTCGTACTCACTCCCAAGGGGGATTTCACTTACACTCCTAACCCTGGTTTTGTCGGAATTGATACCTTCACTTACAGCGCTAGCGACGGGGCTGCGACTGTCCCCGCGACGGTAAATATCAACGTTACGAACAGTCTGCCGATCGCAAATCCCGACACCTACAGCACCACTGCGGGAAAAGCCATCAGCCAAATAGCGCCGGGAGTTTTAGCCAACGACTCTGACGCAGACTCGGACGCGCTGACTGCTGCATTGAGTGCAAATCCGACGAAAGGTGCGATCGCCCTCAGCAAAGATGGTTCTTTCACCTATACTCCTAAGGCAGGCTTTTCTGGGACAGACACATTTACTTACACAGTCAATGACGGCATAGTTAGCTCTGCACCAGCTACCGTGACTGTAAACGTCAACAATAACCCGCCTGTAGCGATTGCTGACAGCTATACAACTCCTTTTAATACCCCTCTCAATGTGGCAGGGTTGGGAGTCTTAATCAACGATACAGACCCGGAAAATGACCCGCTGACTGCGATTTTGGTGGCGGGGCCGACGAAAGGTGCGATCGCCCTCAGCAAAGACGGTTCCTTCAGTTACACTCCGAATGCTGGTTTTGCAGGGACAGACTCTTTTACCTACAAAGCTAATGACGGAAAAGCTGATTCTGCGATCGTCACAGCAAGCATTGTTGTCAATAACTCTCCAACTCCGACTCCGGTAACAACTCCAACTCCGGTAACAACTCCAACTCCGGTAACAACTCCAACTCCGGTAACAACTCCAACTCCGGTAACAACTCCAACTCCGGTAACAACTCCGACTCCGGTAACAACTCCGACTCCGGTAACAACTCCGACTCCAGTAACAACTCCGACTCCAGTAACAACTCCCACTCCAGTAACAACTCCCACTCCAGTAACAACTCCCACTCCAGTAACAACTCCCACTCCAGTAACAACTCCCACTCCAGTAACAACCCCGACTCCAGTAACAACCCCGACTCCGGTAACAACCCCGACTCCGGTAACAACTCCGACTCCGGTAACAACTCCGACTCCGGTAACAACTCCGACTCCAGTAACAACTCCGACTCCGACTCCGGCAATAATTCCGACTCGGATTCCAACTCCGACTCCGGTAACAACTCCAACTCCGGCGACAACTCCAACTCCGGTAACAACTCCGACTCCGGTAACAACTCCGACTCCGACTCCTGTTGACTTTGAAAGCATTGGTGGCGGTAATGCTGACGATCGCATTTGCGACGAAATTACCTTACCTGCGATCGATTCAATTCCCGGGCCGAATTCAGTCGATCGCACTTTCAACGGCACTGATGGCAACGATTTCCTCATCGGTAGCAATCTCAACGACGCGATCGACGGTTTCAACGGGAACGACATTCTGCTGGGCGGAAGCGGTAACGACAATATTTATGGTGGGCAGCCCAGCAATATCCCTCTCGGCCCGAATGCAGACAAAGACTTGCTATTTGGCGGCAGAGGTAATGATTACCTCAACGGAAGTGCCGGCGACGATCTCATTTTCGGTGGTAAAGGCGATGATGTGGCGATCGGTGGCAAAGACGATGACTCGATCTGGGGTGACAAGGGGAATGACACTCTGGTGGGGGCTGAGGGTAACGATTGCTTGTTTGGAGGCAGTTTTGACCCGTCTAGCCCTGACTCGAACGGACGCGATTTGCTGTTTGGCGGTGCTGGCAACGACTTCTTGAATGGAGGAGATGCTGCGGATACTCTGGGCGGTGGAGAGGGCAACGATACGCTCAACGGCGGTAAGGGCGATGATGTTCTGGTGGGGGGTACGGGCAACGATTTGCTGCTGGGCGATCGGGGTAGCGACAGCATTTGCGCTGCGGATGGGGATGATACTATTTTTGGCGATCGCGCCATCGGCTTAAATGGATCTCCAGATTCCCTTTGCGGCGGTGCTGGCAACGATTTGCTGTTTGGTAACGGCGGTAATGACAACCTCTGCGGTGATGACGGCAATGATACTCTGTACGCCGGTAAGGGTGATGATACTTTGACTGGGGGTTTAGGTAACGATGTTCTCAGTGGTGGCGTTGGGCGCGATCGCTTTATTTTAACCGCAGGTGAAGGCAGCGATGTGATTGCTGATTTCACTAAAGGTGAAGATTTGCTAGTGTTAGCGGGCGGTTTAACTTTTGCTCAACTCACTATTACCCAAAGCCCCAATGCAGGTGCGATCGCGATTTCTGGGAACGGTCAACTCTTGGCTACTGTGAATGCAGTGGCTGGTAGTGCGATCGATCGCAGTGATTTTATCCTATTTGGGCGATAACAAAATAGTTCGTAGTGCGGACTTCAGTCCGCAGATTTTTGCGGACTGAAGTCCGCACTACGAACGAATCTCATTACCTAATAGAGATGAATTGAGAGGCTGTTAATAATCTCCAGAAATTGCTGCAAAATAGTCGATGAATCATTCTGCCGCCAAACCGCAGTTAAGTTAGTGGTTGTCATTTGTTCCAGAATCGGACGATACACCACTCCTTTGCGTTGAAGATTCTGGACGTGAGATGGCAGAATGCTAATACCAGTTTCGCCTGCAACTAACCCCAAAATCGTGACCATAAACACGGCTGTTTGAACAACTTTTGGCACAAATCCTGCTTGGGAACATAGATGGTAAATTTGTTCGGACAAACCCGCCACAACTTGATGCAGGGGCATGACAAATTCTTCATTTTTTACGTCAGCAAGCGAAATTTGGGATTTGGCTGCAAGCGGATGATTTTTGGGTAAGACGGCGACAAGTGGTTCTTGCGTGATAGACATCGTTTCTAAATCATTGTCTTCCGAGATTTCGTGGTAGAGATACAGAAAAATGATATCAGTTTGGCGATCGCGCAATCTCTGAATTAGAAAAGCACTATGTTCTTCCTGTAAAATCAGTTTTACCTTTGGATATCGCTGCCGAAACGTTCGCAGCATCTCTGGAAAGACACCATTCGCGATCGAACTCGTAAAACTCACCGTCAAATGGCCCAATTCACCTTGATGAATGCGCTGGGTTTTATGTACCGCTTGTTCTAACAGTGCCAGAGTTGCACGAGATTCTTCTAAAAACGCCTGTCCTGCTGGAGTTAGCCCAATTGGGTGACTTTTGCGATCGAATAGTTGCACGCCCAATTCAGTCTCCAAATCTTTAATTTGGTTGCTTAGGGGCGGTTGCGAAATGTGCAATCGCTTTGCCGCATTCGTAAAGCTCAGTTCGTCTGCCACTGCAATGAAGTAACGGAGATGGCGAAGTTCCATAGATTTTAGATTTTAAACTTTAAACTTGGAAATGAATAATTACTATAGCGGTTATTGAGTAGATACTGCCATACTTTTTGAGTATATTCTTATATTAAAAAAAGTATTTGACATCTGATAATAACTTCTTTATTTTGGAAGTAATAGGGAAGACTATCAATGAATGCAAAAAATATTTCTTTTGACAGTCACATTTGTAGTAGGGTGCGTCAGCCACTTCTGGCTCTCTACCTAAAAATTAGGCTATAAGCTGACGCACCCTACATTTCAGTAAGCGATCGCACTGAATTAAAAGCATTCATTCAGACGCACTCAGTAATAGTTAGGAAAATTTAGCAAGCAATTGCGATTTTAAATATCACAAAATGAGGATTATTTATGTTGTCGCACGTAATTCGACGAGTTGCAGTTGTCGGAGGAACCCACGGAAATGAGTTAACAGGAGTTTACCTGATTAAGAAGTTTCAACAATTCCCAGACTTGCTGAAACGATCGACCTTTGAGACAGTTGCCTTATTAGCCAACCCGAAAGCGGTGGCGCTGAATCGGCGTTATGTCGATCGCGATTTGAACCGTTGCTTTAGCCGCGCAGATTTGGCTAACCCAGGCTTAACGGGTTACGAGGAAACACGCGCTAAGGAAATCTGGGCCCAACTATGTCCTAAAGACCAAAATAAAGCTGATTTCATTATCGACCTCCACAGCACAACGGCGAACATGGGGCTGACCATTTTACCGTCTAGCAAACATCCGTTCAATTTGCAATTATTAGCCTATTTAAGCGAGCTCGATCGCTCAGTTCGAGTTTTTTTCCGAGAGGATGATGGTGAGGATGCGCCAATGTTGCGATCGCTATCTGCTTTCGGTTGCACGATAGAAGTTGGGCCCATCGCCCAGGGAGTCGTCAACGCCCATCTGTTTGAGCAAACCGAAAGGCTGGTTCGCACCATTGTAGATTATCTCGATGCCACAAATCTGGGCAATCCGCCAGTTATACCATCATATTTAACTGCATATCAGGCGATCGTTTCCGTAGACTACCCGAGAAATGCTGTAGGTGAAATCCAAGCCACTATCCATCCCCAACTTCAGTTTAAAGATTACGAACCCTTACATCCCGGTGAACCGATGTTTCTCACATTTACGGGAGAATTGCTCCCCTATCAAGGAGAATCTACAGTTTTCCCTGTATTTATTAACGAAGCAGCTTATTACGAAAAGCACATAGCGATGCTTTTGACGAAAAAACAACAGCTTCAGCTTGAAACTGCATAAAATCCTGTCCCGCAAATTACCAGCAATAAAAAAGGTTTGATCGTTCGGACTTCAGTCCCCATCCATCCCAGGAAATAAAAAAGGTTTGTAGTGAGACTCACGTAGCGGGTGTAGCGGCTTTAGTTTTGAATGCCAATCCCACTCTAACTCCGGCTCAAGTTGAGTACATTTTGACAACAACAGCCAACCCAAATGGGATAACTGTCTAGAAACAACAAGCAACTATTCCGAAACATTAGCCGATCGCCCTACAACCCCGCGAATCTGTTTTGTGAGAAGCTGGGGGCGATCGACCAAATACTGGTTTATTGACATCTCCCCATGCCTAAAGGCGAGGGGATTCACAAGACCACAATTTAAGTCTTATAGGTGCTGACAAATCACCTCTACCAACTCCACTTAGATCCAATCCAAGCATTGTTGCTACTTTACGACCAATATTTGCACACCCATTGCAGTCTGCATTAATTAGCCATCCCTTCGCAGTCCGATACAATCCACGTTTAATTCTGGTTCCCGAAGCTTTCCACCCTGATAGGGTCGAGTGATAGGTCGCCCTATCACACTCCCTTTCAAAACCGTGCATGAGA
>NZ_JAHRFA010000140.1:0-10988 GCF_020883045.1 Microcoleus sp. CAWBG58
TAGATACGGGTGTGATTGCTAAAGAAACGAAAGCTAGTGGCAGATTTATCTTAGCTACAAATGTACTGGATGTATCGCAATTAAATCCAGATGAAATGATTGTGAAATATAAGGAACAGCAGTCGGCAGAGAGAGGGTTTGGGTTCCTGAAAGACCCACTATTTTTTACGGATAGCGTGTTTCTGAAGTCGCCAGAAAGAATCGAGGCTTTAACTTTGGTAATGGGTTTATGTTTGTTGGTTTATACTTTAGGTCAAAGGTTACTGCGGCAAAACTTGCAACTCACTAATAAAACCGTAAAAAATCAGTTGGGCAAGGGAACCAATCGACCTACTTTACGTTGGATATTTCAAAGTTTTCAATCGATTCATGCCGTTTGTAGTCAAGGGATTCAACAAGTTTCTAATTTGACATCCGAACGGTTGGCTATATTAAATTTGTTTCCAGCCACCTGTCGGTCTTATTATTTCTTGTTGTGAAATGAGGTCGATCGCTTGATTAGTAAGGCTGAATTTAGTTAAATTAATTGTTGATCAATCAGTGATATTATTGTTACATTTCTGAAAATTTTTGCTGGCAATTAATAGTTGTTAATGGTCTGATTTTTGAAGTTTTATGGGTTAAGAAGATTTAATTCATGCCCTCACGTTAATTTTTAGGAATCCCTAACTGGGTGATGCGATAATTGCACAGATTTCTGGGTGTTTTTACTCACTATTATCTCGGATAATTCACTTTTACCCCCTCAAGCAGTGTATGTGCCAGTTGGGGGTGCGGAATGTGGGTTACAATGTCTTGTCGTCCTCGATCTCTATCGGATATTTAGAAAAATGGTATAACTCAAAAAAGCCTAAAGTGCTTGCTGGGCAAACACTTCAGGTTTGAATTTTTTAATTTCATAACCATCAATTCTATTTAAAGATCTGCGGAATCTGGGCTATAATTCAATACGGTTTACTTAAGATAGTCCGAAGAGAGGAACGAAGCAATCTCCGTATCTATTTCTCATCGGATTTTACCCCCAGGGCGCTATACCAGTAAAGGGTATTGGGCTATAATTAATGACAACAGTCAACAGTCAACAGTCAACAGTCAGCAGTCAACAGTCAACTCACTAAATTCCAGCAGCAGTAAAAGCTGCCCAGTGATAAGGATTGGCAAAAGGACAGGGTTTGCGGTTGCGAATTTGCTGTAAAGATGCTTCAGCAATCAGGCGAGAACTTTGTGAAAGCCGATCGAACATTTGCGAAATTTGAGGCTGAAAATCCGCCAGCAACACCTCCAATTCCTCGCCTGTCAAATCCCGCAGCCACCTTTGAGCCTCCGCAAGCGATCGCGCCACATCTCCCACTTGCAATCGAGGAAACTGCCCGAGATTTTCATAAAACTTGCTCGTCAGCAGCAGCGTTGAAACATCATTCACTTTCCACAGGCTGCTGACAACACTAGATGTGCCAGCATACAACAAACCCGCGGACAAACCGACAAAATCTTCTGTACCGCTGACTGAGCCTGCTGCAATTTCGCAAGCCGATAAAGTAACTAAAAAGTATTGCCGACAATCGAAATTAAAAATTTCCTCCAAAGTCATAGTATCATTTCTCACAAATACGCCTGATTTGAGCGGGAAAGCGAAATCAAGCACGCTCAAACAAGCAAAGTGAGCGCATTTTTTCTGCTGCACTTGTCCTATTTTCGCGGATGAATCCCCATCATTTACAGATATCGATCGAGAAAAAGCCTCTTTAATTGCTGGCTTCTGGCGCAAAATTTCTGTAGTGGAAAAACATTGAGAAATATTGCCGATTTCCAGGTTGCTGTAAAGCGCATCTCTGCTGAAAGTGGGAACTGCCAACAGGTGCTGCAAATTCGGTCTGTAGCGGCCGATAGCTGCGCTGCGCGCGATTTGTCTCAACCGCAAGATCTGGCAGCTAGGAGCATAGCGAATTCCTCCGGCAAATCGATCGATCAAATAAGCAGGAGGAGGTGAAATTTCCCCAAAGGACGAACTGTGAGAAAAATCCGAACTGTTGTGCGTATCCAACAGATCGAAACCGCTGCGATCGCCGCCATGAGACCTGAAAATTGCCCCGGTGTCCTCCAACCCGTCTCTCACCCCCAAAGGCAAAGCATGGAGCGGCAAAGCGTGCAAAAATCGGTGCGGCACCACAATTAGCCGATCGCAATTTTCCGGAATCAGCGCCACCACTCGATCGATTTCCAACAGCGCGGCCAAGCGTTTGAGGCGAGCCGGGAGATGATTGATCCAGCGACCTTTTTGCTCGGAATAAGCGCTGAGGTACTCTCCGGCCCAAGTTTCGGCAGCTAAAGCATTTCCCGCCGCACAGAGGTGAACGGCGGGATATTCTGCACTCTTCACCACCACAAAAGCCACTACCAAATCCTCCAAACTCGCCCACACCACAGCAGCGCAATTGGCATCAGGCAACAATTGGCGAATTTGCTCGAAAGTAATGGGTTCAACTTTGCGAGCTAAGCTGAAGAAAGGGTCGTTTGCCTGCACCTCGCGCGCAATCAACCCATCAAACTGCCGCCACAATTGATTTAAGTGCATAAAATCGGTGTTCGGCATCAGAGAACCGCTGTTCAAACCAGAGGTGTCGCCCTCAGAAATCAAGCTAGTGCTGGGTTCGGGTTGTCGGTGTTGTTGCTGCCGCTGTTCCCTGGCTATTTCCAGTTGCAATGACTCCAACTCGCTGCGTACCGCTGCCGGAATGTCGCCTTTTGGGGTCAGGGGGGATTTAACCAGGAGTTCTACCAAATTCCGATTTTTGTGGCGTTCAGCGTATTCCAGGGCTTTAGCGTAATATTCCGGCTGGCCCGGGCCGAGTTCTAGGCAAACTTGTACGAGGGATTTATAGAGTCCTCTCCAGGTGCTGACTAATTTGGCTTTTGAGTTACTTCCCCGATCGCCCAAATCTGCCGCATCAACCCCAACTTCGCTCCGCAAGAATTCCACAGTATCGACAGCAGTAGTAAAAACGCCGTAGGCGCGCAGCAACTCGCCTCGCCTTCGGTAAGCTTCACCCAAATAAAATAAAATTTGTGCCCAACGGTGGGGATAGGTTTCGCGAGTGTAGATTTGGCCGGCACTGTGATAGCAGGCGATCGCGCTTTCGATGCGAGACGAGTTTTCCGTCTCCGTCAGTTCCGAAAAAGCTCGGCCCAGATAAATTTGCAGCATGGCCCAGCGGTGGGGAGCAGCCTGCTTGGTGTAGACTTGGGCTGCATTTTGATAACAGGCGATCGCGCTTTTGAGATTGCGGTTTTTTTCGCCTTTGACGTGTTGGCTGAAAGCGCGGCCGAGGTAGGCACAGAGCATTGCCCAGCGTTCGGGAGTTTTTTGGCGGTTGCAAAAGAGCAAAGCATTTTGATAGCAGGCGATCGCCATTTCCAGATTTTCCGCTTTTTCCCCTTTCACCCGGAGACTGTAGATCCTGCCGAGGTAAGTTTGGATCGAACCCCAGGCTTCGGGAAATTTGATGCGAGTGTAGACTTGCAAAGAATTTTGAAAGCAGGTGAGTGCCATTTCCAGATTTTCCACTCCTTCGCCCTTAATTCGATCGATAAACACTCTGCCCAAATTCCTTTGAGTCGTCGCCCATTGCAGCGGAAAAGCTTCCTTAGTCCGCACTTGTAAAGCTCTCTGGTAGCAATTGACAGCGTATTCGAGATTTTCTGCCCGATTCCCCCGCAGGAACTCATAGTAAGCATTTGCTAAATTATTTTGAGTCGTCGCCCAGCGTCGGGGAAACATCTTGCGGTTGTAGACTTGCAAGGCATTGTGGTAGCAAATGACTGCCTGTTCGAGATTTTGGGCTTTGTCACCCCGCAGTCGGCGGCTGTAAGCGCGGCCGAGATTGTTTTGAGTGCTTGCCCAATCTCCTCCAAAACCTTCGCGGTTGCGAACTTGTAGGGCGTTTTGATAGCAGGCGATCGCAATTTCGAGATTTTCGGCCGCATCTCCCCTGAGGCGCTCGCTATAAGCGTTTCCCAGATTGTTTTGCAGCGTCGCCCACTGTTCCGGGTACTGTTCGCGAGTTCGCACTTCCAGGGCATTGACAAAGCAAGCAATGGCTTGTTCGATATTTTGAGCCTTATCGCCTTTGGGGCGATCGGTATAAGCATTGCCCAGATTATTTTGCATGACTGCCCACTCTTGGGGAAAGTCTTTGCGGGTAAACACCTTAGCCACGGTTTCGTAACCGGCGATTTCAATTTCCAAGTTATTCGCCTTGCTACCGAGGGGAAACCGCCCTATTTTGTTGCTCAGATTGCCAATTAGGGCCGCAATGCGCCTCGCCTCTGATTCTTGGGCAGTAGGGAGTACCAAATTTGCCCAACGGCGCAGCAGATCCGCAAAATTCTGGTCGAGTTTGTCTAAATTGTTTCTCAGCAGCGCGTACACGTGCTGCGAATCAGGGTTGCGCGCCACTGCTTGCAATACTTCTGCTAAAAAAGCCAGATATGCTGCGCCGGTTCCGGGCAATTTAGCATTGCTTTTGGCAGATTCTAAGGGTGCGATCGTCCTTTGAAAGAATTTTGCAGCTTTGAGCAAGCTGTCTCGTGTCAGTGCCGGCTCTTCCAAGTACAGCATTTGCACAAACCCAAAGTCGATCGACTTTGAGTCAGTCCTCAAAATCAAATCTATTCCTGAGTCCACAGGATTTTCCAGCAGCGCTCGGAGCATATTAACATCAGTTTCGCGACGCTGTTCGTCCATCGTGCATTCCGCCGAACTATTAACGATAGGATTGCTGCTTCCGTGCAGCCATTGAAATCAGGAACTGTTTAAATTTGACTCCCGAACCGGAGGTACGAGTCTCCGACGGATTATAGAGCTTAAAGGATGAAATCAGTTAAACCAGGATTCACAAATTGCAACAGACAGGCAGATAGCGAGATTAGCACCAATATCACAGTATTATTGTGCGCGTTGGTCTTTGGCCAAATCCCGGTCTAATGGGCCGTCAGTGTTTCGGGGCGGGTTTCACAGACAATATTCGAGTGGATGATAAAAATCAATTTTATCCTGATATATTTTTTGTGTCGATCGGTATTCAAAAGCGGTTAAAAATTCCCAACCGGGAGTCTATTAAATTTAAGACTTAGCTAGAAGTATTAAAAAAACCCGGTTTTTGCAGCATACACATCGTCACAGCGCAGTGTATTTGCCTGAAAAACTGGTTTCCGGGCAAGTCCTAAACTGGATAAAACCCGCCCCGACAGACTTGCAGCGGGGCGGGTTTACTTTTACCCTCATAGGGACTGATATCATGTCCGGTCGATTACCATAACAAAAACGGTTTGTAGTGCGGACTTCAGTCCGCTCTGATGCTGCGGACACTCCCGACGCACTACGAACGCATCTGATTGCGATGATCGAACACGATAGGAGGCTAAGAAACCGGGTTTCTCAGGAATAGCGCCTCTGCATATTGTGCCAGTTGCAGCGCTACAGATCGCAAAAATCAACCCAGTAGGTTTTAGTGTACCGCTTGAGAGCGCAACGCTTCCTCAACTGCAAGCAAAGCCCGATCGACTTCAGCAGCAGAAACAATTAGAGGCGGGACAAACCTCAACACCTTCGGCCCGGCGGGAACCAACAGCACACCAGCGGCGATCGCAGATTTAACAATATCAGCCGATGTCAGTGCAATATCAGCCTGCAATTCCAGCCCGACAATCAAGCCCCAGCCCCGCACCTCAGCAATCAAATTCGGATATGCAGCCGCCAGCTTATTGAGGCCAGCTTTCAACTGTGCCCCGCGCTGCTGGACGTTTTCCAGCAGGTTTTCCCGTTCTAAAGTTTGGCACACGCACAAAGCGACAGCGCAAGCAAAAGGATTGCCACCGAAAGTGCTAGCGTGACTTCCCGGTTCAAATACATCGCAGTGAGACTTGCACAGCATAGCGCCGATCGGGATACCGCCGCCCAATCCCTTCGCAGAGGTAAAGATATCCGGTTCAATCCCGAGATTTTCGTAACCCCAATATTTACCGCTGCGTCCCATCCCGACTTGTACTTCATCGAGAATTAGCAAAATGCCTTTTTCGTCGCAAATTTCCCGAATCCGTTGGAAGTAGGCGATATCTCCGGGGCGAACTCCCCCTTCACCTTGCAGCGCTTCCAGCATAATTGCAGCTACTTGGCGTTCATCTTTGTCGAGTTCGTCGATCGCGCTTTCGATCGCGCTAATGTCATTGTAAGGAACATAGTGAAATCCAGGAACCAACGGACTAAAACCCTTCTGATATTTAGGTTGTCCCGTCGCCGTAATCGTCGCCAAAGTCCGCCCGTGGAAACTAGCAACAGCAGTAATTATGGTCGGATTCGAGATATTTAATTGTTCGTGGGCGTACTTGCGCGCCAGCTTAATCGCCGCTTCATTAGCTTCCGCACCCGAGTTGCAAAAGAAAGCTCTGTCCGCGCAAGAATGATCTACAAGCCACTTCGCTAGCTCGCCCTGTACGGGGATGTAGTAAAGATTAGAAACGTGGTGCAGCGTCTGAATTTGCTGAGTTACCGCTGCCACCATCGCCGGGTGCGCGTGTCCCAGAGTGCAGGTAGCAATACCCGCCACAAAATCGAGATATTCGCGGCCCTCGGTATCCCAAACGCGGCAGCCGAGGCCCCGTTCCAGGGCGATCGCAAAACGCCCGTAAGTAGTCATTACATAACTGTCGAAGCTCTCAGAACTGAACAAACTGGCTTCAGTTTCCACACTCGGTTCTTTTAGTAAGGTTTCTGGACTCACGAATTGCTCCTTAACACAGAATATCTAGACCTCGATTGTACGGTAAAAATCCAGCTTCGCGTTGCAGGGTGTTAATTTTGTCATAAAATTGTCACAGTAACAGCAATTAATCCTCACAAATCTACTGATGAGTTATTACATTTCTCCTAATTTTCTCGATAAAGTTGCCGTGCACGTCACAAAGAACTTTTTAAATTTACCAGGGGTAAGAGTTCCCCTAATTTTGGGAATTCACGGCCGCAAAGGAGAAGGCAAAACTTTTCAAACCGAACTGGTTTTTCGGCGAATGGGCTTTGAACCGGTGATGATATCTGGCGGAGAATTAGAAAGTCCCGATGCCGGAGATCCGGCGCGTTTAATTCGCTTGCGCTACCGCGAAGCTGCGGAGCAAATTCGAGTGCGGGGCGAGATGTGTGCAATTTTTATTAACGATTTGGATGCCGGTGCTGGCAGGTTCGATACTACTACTCAATATACTGTAAATACTCAGATGGTTAATGCCACTCTGATGAATATTGCGGACAATCCCACCAACGTGCAGTTACCGGGAAGTTATGACAGCACGCCACTGCACCGAGTACCAATTATTGTCACCGGAAATGACTTTGCTACGCTGTACGCGCCGCTGATTCGCGACGGGCGGATGGAAAAGTTTTATTGGGAACCCAGCCGGGATGATAAAATTGGGATTGTCGGCGGAATTTTTGAGTCTGACAATTTGTCACAAACCGAGATAGTGGGTTTGGTAGATAATTTTGCAGATCAGGCGATCGACTTTTTTAGCGCTTTGCGATCGCGAATTTACGACGAACAAATCCGAGAATTCATTCACAAGATAGGAATCGAGCAAGTTTCCAAGCGTTTAGTCAACACTCTGGAAGCACCGCCAGATTTCCCGAACCCTAATTTCAGCCTCGCTCATTTATTAGAAATGGGTAATTCAATGGTAGGTCAACAAAAGCGGGTTCAGGAAATGCGCTTAGTAGATGAATACAACCAATCACGGCTATTTAACGTTCCTGGAACTGTCAATGTCCCGGCTGCGACGCCAACGCAAAATCAACAAAACGACCCATCCTCGAAATATTATAAAGCTTATATCGAACCCAGTTCGACTATTAGTAACGGTCAAGCTGTGCGGCTGAGTAGCGAGGTATTGGAACAAGTGCAGCAGTTGTTAGCAAGGGGCTGCAAAATTGGCATAGAATATGCAGACAATCGCCGATTTAAAACAGGTTCCTGGCAAAGTTGTGCGACAATTAAAACTGCACAAGAAAAAGATGTGGTTGCATCGTTAGAAACTTGCTTGGCGGAACACGGCGGGGAATACGTGCGGCTGATTGGTATCGATCCAAAAGTCAAGCGCCGGGTAGTTGAAACAATTATTCAGCGGCCACAGTAGGCTGTACTTCACCACACCTAAAAAAATCCATTAATTAGTTTGTAGTGAGGACTTTAGTCCTTGCTAAAATCAGTTAAGCCGTAGGGTGCGTCAGGGAGAAATTTATTGAGCCAACAGTCACAATATTCTGCCCTGACGCACCCTACAAGACTTGAGTCCTTGCTAAAATTAGTTAAAACCGTAGGGTGCGTCAGGGAGAAATTTATTGAGCCAACAGTCACAATATTCTGCCCTGACGCACCCTACAAGACTGCTACAAGACTGCGGTTAACCGATCGATCAAAGATTTATCCGATCGGGAGCGTGTCACTTTTGCGACGAGTATAAATACTTAGAAATACTAGGGCAGAGGTTTTGAGCCATTGTTGGGTAAAATCGGCGATAATAATGATGTCTTAATTAGTAGCGATTGAACTATGACTCCCGAACAGGAACAAACGATTCAAACATATGTAGAAGCTATTTCGGCAATTCTGTATGCTGATTGTGAGCCTGGATCATTGAAAACATTAGAAGATATTGAGCTCGCAGTTAAAGATAAGGTCTTAACTCATGTGACACCCCAAATCGGATTTTTTTTATCTACTCAGCTAGCGGCCGGGAAGCAGGAAGAGTAAAAAGATTAAAAAGTACATTAGGTAATTTAAGCATCACCCAAAAGCAAGCAGATAAACTAGGGTGTGGCAGTCGGAGTAGATTGAGTCCACATTTAGAAAACTGTTGTTTAAGAGTGAGTGCAAATGTTGCATATCAAAATGCAGCCAAAGATATTGAATATATAACAGGGATTAGGGTTCCAGCTCTCGACACAACAAAGACTGGTACATTATCAAGAATTTGAGCAGCCTGAGGCAACAGCAGATATTACTGAGTTAAGTGCAGACGGTGGAAAAGTACGATTGATAACACCACTCGGAGAAAAATCAGAGTGGAAAGACTATAAAGCAATTGTGTCAGAAGCAGGCATAGTAGCGAGTTTCGATCGAAATGACATCATTATTGATTGGGCAAATAAACAAGCACTAGCCCAACCAGTAACTTGTCTAGCTGATGGACATGATGGTGTCTGGAATATATTTAAAGAAATTAGTTGTAAACAGCACAGAAGAGAAATTCTAGATTGGTATCATTTGAATGAAAATCTTCAGAAAGTTGGGGGTTCAATTAGGCGATTGAAGCAAGCGAAAACATACTTATGGAAAGGAAATGTAAAAAAAGCAATAGCACTATTTAGAGAATTGAAGAAACAACCAGCAGTTAATTTTTGTAAGTATTTAGAAAAGCATAAAGAAAGAATTATTAATTACGAAGCTTTCCAGAGAGATGGGATCTGTTCGATTGGTTCGGGAGCAGTAGAATCAGGAATCAAGCAAATAGGTAGAAGAATTAAAATATCTGGAGCAAGTTGGAAATCAGAACATATTGGGCAGGTATTGGCTCATCGGTGTGCTTACTTAAATGGATTAATTGGTAAGCCGCGAAAAAGCTCACAAGTATAAATACTTATTGCAAAAGTGACACGCTCCCTATCCGATCGCTCTATCGTGCAAAAAATTATCAAAGGTTTCCCGATCGGGCATAGCAACCTGAGCACCCACCTTAGTTGCACACAGAGCACCCGCTGCACAGCCCCACACCACCGCCTCTGACAGCGATCGCCCGCCATCTAGCGCCGCAGCCAACCCGCCGTTAAAAGCATCGCCAGCAGCCACAGTGTCGATCGCCCTCACAGCAAAAGCAGGCACAACAAAAGTTTCATCCGGAGTCACAGCAACCGCCCCGCGATCGCCCAATTTGACAATAACATTCTCCACACCGCGCTGCTGCAACTCTTTGGCTGCCCGAATCGCCGTTTCTGTGTCATTTACTTCAAAACCGACTAACTGACTGGCTTCCACTTCATTCGGCGTGATAATGTCAATTAGCGGATAAAGCTCGATCCTCTTCGTTGGCGTAGCCCCCGTAGGGGCGGGCTCCGCTAACGACAAATCAGAACGAGCCGGCGCCGGATCGAGAATCACTCGCACCCCCACTTCACGAGCAACTTTCGCAGCTTTTAGGACAACTTCCAGCGGAATTTCTAACTGTAACAACAACGATGTAGCTTCAGGCAACACTTTTTTAAGACGTTCTATATCTGCATCACCAACATTATTATTTGCACCCGGAATCACAATAATATTATTTTGACCTTTCTCATCTACGGCAATAATTGCCACACCCGAATGAGTGCTATTATCTATTAATACATTGTCTGTACTCAAACCATAGGATTGTAAACTGGTCAATAATTCTTCAGCAAATTTATCGTTGCCAACCCGGCCGATCATGTGGGTAAAAATGCCGAGACGCGCCGCTGCTACCGCTTGATTTGCTCCTTTACCGCCACCGGCAGTGAAAAAATTGCTACCGATGATAGTTTCTCCTGGCTGTGGTAAACGAGGAGTTTTCGCTGCTAGGTCGATGTTGATACTGCCAAATACAATGATACTCATGAATTGTTAAATTAGGTAACTGATAATTATGTTTGTAGTGAGGACTTCAGTCCTCGGATTTTAATATTAAAGTAGGTAATTGTAATTAGTAATTTGTCATTGGCTTAAATTGCTTATTTTCAGATTTGTCCATCTAACTAATAACCGTCAATTGACAACTGATATAAAATTCTATTACATCGTCATGCAGGGGGAACGCATCTTATTGAAGACTGTTCGCCAGTCGTGAGTATATTTTGAGATAAATTCACCATGCTTAGAAGCTACAGAGACGCTTTATAATGAATTTTGTAAGAAAACAGTCATTGATTA
>NZ_JAHRFA010000141.1:0-171 GCF_020883045.1 Microcoleus sp. CAWBG58
CTGAACCCAGAGTTTTAAAACGAAGGCCGAAACCGTATCCTCGAATGCAAGAACCTCGCTCTGTCTTGAAAGCTAAACTACGAAGGTGATTAAGCCTTTTTCAGTGCCATTCGACTTTAGTCCGCAAGAAGAAGGACTGAAGTCCTCGCTACAAACCTTTGTGCCAACTCG
>NZ_JAHRFA010000141.1:271-10943 GCF_020883045.1 Microcoleus sp. CAWBG58
TTCGTAGTGAGGACTTTAGTCCGCAAGAAGAAGGACTGAAGTCCTCACTACAAACCTTTGTGCCAACTCGTTCGTAGTGAGGACTTTAGTCCGCAAGAAGAAGGACTGAAGTCCTCACTACAAACCTTTGTGCCAACTCGTTCGTAGTGAGGACTTTAGTCCGCAAGAAGAAGGACTGAAGTCCTCACTACAAACCTAATTATGCAGGGCGGCTCGCACTAGCAGCACCCATGGGTGCTCCGTCAGCCAATCCCACCAACTTAGCGCTCAACTCCCACATCCGCTCACCTTTTTCATCATCGCGCGCCTGTGGAGAAACCTTCTGCACAAAAGACTTACCATCTTTTTTCTGACGATTTCCCCAACTCCAATAAGCCCCAGATTGCTTGTATTCTGGATCGGCAACCACCATCGCCAGCCTTTCGCCCGCCAACTCCTGCGACACATAACCGCCGGTGATATTCTTCTGAAACAGTGGGAACAGCTTCTGAAACAAAGGATAGTGATTGCGGAAAAGGGGCGTATCCGCCACGCATCCCGGATACAGCGAAGTGAAATTAATCCCCGTCGATTCGTGAAAGCGGCGGTGCAATTCCCGCATCGTCAGCACATTGCAAACTTTGCTATCTTTGTAAGCCTTGACAGGTTCAAACTGCTTGCCATCTACCATCGAAACCGGATCTTTGAAACCCGCTTCAAAACCCTCAAACTTGCCTAAATCAGGACGCGGTGGAATCTTCCCGCCCAACTCGTCTGGATTGTGAGTCACTGTTCCCAAAATCACGATTCTGGCATCTTGATAATAGGAAGGCTTCATACTGTCCATCATCAGATTGCACAGCAGGAAATGACCGAGGTGATTGGTAGTCATCGTCAACTCGTAACCTTCAGGGCTCCGCAGCGGTTCCTTAATCAAAGGCAGATAGATAGCGGCGTTGCACACCAAAGCGTCTAGAGATTTGCCGCTTGATTTGAATTCCCGAGCAAATCGGCGCACGCTTTCCAAATCGCCCAAGTCAATGTGCATAATCGTGAAACTACCTTGAGGTATGCCCAACTCTTGAGCGGCGTCTCCGGCTTTTCGCACGTCGCGACAGGCCATGACTACGTGCCATCCTTTGTCTGCAAGGGCTTTGGCGCCGTACAAGCCGACGCCGGAGGATGCGCCGGTGATGATAACTGTTGACTTGTGATTTTGTGCCATTTTCTTAAAAATGCTTCGATCGCAATTGATTATGTTGGGGTATCTCAAAAGCTGAGCTAGCAGCTCGGATGTTTTGAGATGCCCTCAGCTTAACAGGATAGGCCCAAACGTTCTGGATCTCAACTGCTAGAATTAAGTTTAGAGTTTATTATTCTGCGAGGAGCTATGCGGTCGATCGAGCAACTGACAGAGGAAATATTATCAGGAAATCGGGTCTAAAACCCCGTCCTTCTAAGAAGGATTTAATTGTAAATTTTTAATAACTCGACGAACATTTTATGCTAGAGCGTGTAGGATAAGATGGGAGGTGAAGTCATGTTAGTTTTTGAGTTCAAGGCATACGGAAAATCGAATCAGTTCAAAGCAGTAGGCGAAGCAATTCGTACCGCTAAGTTTGTCCGCAATAGCTGTTTGCGTTATTGGATGGACAACAAGAAAGTGGGTAAAAATGACTTAAATAAATACTGCGCCGTACTAGCTCGCGATTTTCCCTTGGCCGACGAACTCAACTCAATGGCAAGACAAGCTAGCGCAGAACGGGCATGGTCTTCTATTTCCCGATTTTACGATAACTGCAAGAAAAATCTTCCTGGTAAAAAAGGGTATCCACAATTTCAAAGAGATTGCCGCTCGGTGGAATACAAAACCAGTGGCTGGAAACTTGCTGACGATCGAAAATCAATCAACTTTACCGACAAAAAAGGAATTGGACGATTAAAACTAAAAGGCACACGCGATCTACATTTTTACCAAATTAACCAAATAAAAAGGGTGAGATTGGTCAAACGTGCTGATGGCGTGTACGTCCAATTCTGTATTGATGTCGATAGAAAAGAAAACACAGAACCCTCTGGTACTACAATCGGATTAGACGTGGGATTGAAGGAATATTACACCGATTCAAACGGAACTACGGTTGAAAACCCGAGGTTTCTGAGAAAAGGTGAGAAAGTCCTCAAACGCTCTGGGCGTCGCGTATCCAGGAAAATAAAAGGTTCAAGAAATAGGGGCAAAGCTCGGAAGATTCTAGGCAAGCGCCATCTCAAAATAAGTAGACTACGTAAAGACCATGCTGTGAAATTAGCAAGGTGCGTAATCTCGTCAAACGATGTAGTCGTCTACGAAGATTTGAGAATCAACAACATGGTGAAGAATCATTGTCTGGCTAAGTCCATTAATGACGCATCTTGGTATCAATTTCGTGTTTGGCTTGAATACTTTGGAAAAGTGTTTGAAAAAATCACGGTTGCGGTGAATCCCCAATACACCAGTCAAGAATGCTCTAGCTGCGGTGAAATCGTGAAGAAAACGCTATCTACAAGAACCCATGCTTGTAAATGTGGTTGTGTCTTGGATCGTGACGAAAACGCAGCTAAAAATATCCTTAGTCGAGGATTGGGTACGGTAGGGCATACCGGAACCTTTGGTCTTGAACCAAGCAACTCTTTGGGAGAATTAGTCTCTACTGTTGTTGGAGAAATCCTGCCTCAGCAAACTGGCTCGTAGATCAAAGAATCCCCACGCCTGAAGGCCCGGGAGTGTCAACTTTACCTAATGAATCAAGGCCACTCCTTGCATACAAATTCGTAGATAGTCCAAGTTACCAGCAGCCTAACTGTTTCCAGAGCTATTTCCTCACTAAATCCCCGATCGCCCCAATCAATAGATTTGGCTCGACCGGCTTGGAAATGTGCCTCTGAAAGCCTGCTGCCAGAGCTTGTTGGTGGTTGATTTCTCCAGCATAGGCAGTCAGTGCGATCGCCGGGATCAGTCCCCCCCGCTCAGGTGATAGAGAACGTACATATCCGATCAAACTGTAGCCATCCATTTCTGGCATTCCAATATCGCTCACCAAAACATCCGGCACAAACGACTCTAGGGCTACGATAAATTCAGTCGCAGATGCAACTGTCATCACCTGTGCTCCAGCCATAACCAGGAATGCGCCGATTACTTCCCGGCTGTCTGCGTCGTCATCAATTGCCAACACTCGGATGCCTGTGAGATCCTGTTCTACTTCTAATAACTTGTCGGGATTTTCCTCTGTTTTGACGTTCAGCAGCGGCAGGTTGACTCTAAAAGTGGCTCCTTTTCCTTCCCCAAGACTGTCAGCCTTGATTGTTCCGCCGTGGGCTTCTACCAGTTGATAAACGATCGCCAGTCCCAACCCTAGCCCCCCGTGTTTGCGAGTAACAGAAGCATCTTCTTGGCGGAAAGACTCAAAGATGTAGGGCAAAAAGTCTCGATTGATGCCTTTGCCAGTATCTGTTACGACAATCTGCGCTTGGTTGTCTGCTGACTCTAGTTTAATGTCTACTCGTCCACCCTTGGGAGTGAACTTGACAGCATTGGAAAGCAAATTCCAGACAATTTGCTGGAGGCGAACTCCATCCCCAGACACTTGCCCGATATTGGATAGCACCGGATGAATCACAATTGACTTGGCGGTGGCGGCAGTCTGCACTGTTTCGATCGCAGATTCAATGGTAGATAACAAATTGACGGCAGTCACGTTCAAACTCAGTTTTCCCCGCAGCACGCTAGCCATATCGAGCAAGTCGTCAATCAATTGAGCCTGTGCCAGGGCATTCCGTTCGATCGTCGCTAACGCTGCTACAGTTTTGGTTTCATCCAGCCTGCCAGTTTGCAGCAACTTCGTCCAGCCTAAGATCGGGTTGAGGGGCGATCGCAACTCGTGAGAAAGCACCGCCAGAAACTCGTCTTTGATCCGGTTAACTCTTTCCGACTCCGCCAGGGCAGCTTGTTTTAATTGCAGAATGCGCTCGCGTTCGATTTCCGCTTGTTTGCGATCGGTGATATCCCGCGAAGTCGATAAGATTTGTACAACTTGGCCTGCCACATCCCGGATCGGTGCTAACACGACATCCCACCATTTTGGCGTGCCTTTGGCGGTGGCACAAAAGCCCTGAAATCTAGCCACTTCTCCTGCCTTCGCCACCGCGATCGCAGATTCCACCTCTTCCCGAGCTTCATCTTGCCAAAAACAGATCCATTCCGCGTTCAGGTAGGGGGTGAGATCGTCGATCTCCAACAGGCACAGCCCTCCTGCATTCATGTATAACAGCCGTGCATCCATATCCAGCACTTTGATGCAGTCGCTGCTGCTGTCTAACACCCGTTTTCTAAACTCTTCACTGTGACGCAGCGCTTCCTCGGTGTGCTTGCGAGGGGTAATATCCAAATCTACGCCCGACATCCGTATCGCTTGCCCGAGCTCATTATAAAACACTTTCCCCAGGCTCAGCGCCCACCGGATGATGCCGTTGGGATAGATCACCCGAAATTCAATCTCATAGTTGGCTCCCGTAGCGATCGCAGCATCGATCGCTTCTAGCACGCGATCGCGGTCTTCTGAATGCAGCCTTTCCACAAACTGGTAGTAAGAGCCATCAAATTCTCCAGGCCCCAACCCAAACAAGTCTTCCATGTTAGAAGACCAGGTAATGTGGTTGTCTGGAATATTCCAGTCCCAGGTTCCCATGCGGGCGGCATCTAGCCCCAACCGCAGTCTTTCTTCGCTGCCTCCCAACGCTTCCTCAGTGCGTTTGCGTTCGGCGATTTCGCGTTGTGCTTGCTCGTAAAGCTCCGCCTGTCTGATCGCAATGCTCACCTGAATTGACAGTTCCTGGAGCAAGTCAATTTCCAACGGTTGCCACTCGCGGGGGGAGGCGCAGTGATGAGCAATCAGCACTCCCCAAAACTGGTCTTCGTGCAAAATGGGAACCACTAGATTCGCCTTAACTTGGTACTGAGTCAGAAGTTCCACGTGGCACGGGGAAATGGTGCCGTCGTGAATATCTACTTTTGTACTTACCATTCCCACACGGTAGCGATCGACATAGCTGTCAACAAAACAAGGATCGTAGATCTGGGCTGACAGAATCGATATCCATCGATCCCCAACGGATTCTGCCATCACAGTTCCTTTGCCGTCTGGTTCTAACCGAAACACGATCGCGCGATCGGTATGCAGGAACTGTCGCACTTCTTCGACAGTGATGTATAAAATTTCTTCTAGGTTGAGCGTTCCATGCACTTTCTGTGCTATCCGCGCGATCGTCCGCTCTCGATCGATCCGCTGTTGCAGTTGCTGGCGTAACTCCACGGCTGCGATCGTCCTGTGCACGGCCAATTGCAAACTCTCTGGGGTGATTTGCCCTTTCACGAGATAGTCTTGGGCGCCTGCTTTGATTGCCTGGACTGCGATCGCCTCATTCCCCTGCCCCGTCACCATAATCACGGGTAAATTTGGTTCCTGTGCTTCGGTTTCCCAGGCTGCCAGAAATTCTAGCCCATCCAAATCTGGCAGTCGGTAGTCGAGCAACACCACATCTGGCTGGTGCTGCTGCCACAGAGCCAGCCCTTGCTGTCCAGACTTTGCAGCCACGATCGTATAGTTATACTCGCGATCGCGCAGCAAATACCGCCGGTACATTTCAGTGTCTTCCTGGTTGTCCTCCACAATCAAAACAGTGCGCTCAACTTTACTCATAAAAATTTATACCGGAAGCGGGAAACGAGCGTGGCTTTAGCCCGCTCGTGGGAAGTGAGTCGGGGGACTTCAGTCCCCGTCTTTTTCTTTCTTATTGCGTGGTAGAAACAATTTATTGTATACTAGATTTGTGAGTAAGAAAAGAACTATCTACGTGTTGAAACATCCTAGTACGGAGAAATCCCGACCCCCGCGAAACAACGGTTAAGTGTACTTAACGGCAGTATGACAAGAAAGGGTAAATAATGGCAGGTTGTAGAGCGTACCACAACTGGCAAGCGCGATAGACTGAAAACAAAGGTAAAAGTAAGCACAATTGCAACATCGTTTGATAGTTGTCTTGAGTGTCTAGAAGGATCTTTGACTATCCTTTCTAAGCTTGTCTTAGAGAATCGAGCGTGTCTTTAGACCTGAGAATGTCAAAACTGGTCTTCCTCGGGAGACTGAACAGGGAGCATCGTGATTTCAAACCAGTAGCTCAACAACGTCTGAATAGTTTGCTTCAATAATTTGAAGTCCATAGGTTTGATGATATAGCTGTTCGCCCCTTGTTCGTAGCAGGCTGCGATGTCTTTGGGATTGTTAGAGGTGGTGAAAACAACGACCGGAATCTGTTTCAAATTCCGATCCTGTTTTATTTTATATAGTACCTCTCGCCCATCCGTTCCCGGTAAGTTGAGGTCTAGCAGAATCAGTCCCGGACGCGGAGCAGTGTTAGGATTGGCGTAGGAATCCGTGCGGTAGAGAAACGCCAGAACCCGATCGCCATCAGTGCAGCGATAGACGGGGATATCGGAAAAAGATTGGTTTAAATAACGTTGGAGTGCTTCAAAGTCTTCGTTGCTGTCTTCAACGATCAGCAAGGGAGGGAGTTGCATAGCACCCATGACTGAATATCCGGTCATGGTTTGACCGCCGCTGACAATGTGAAGTAAAACGTGCTGCCCTCATCGGGCGTCGATTCTACCCAAATTTTGCCCTCGTGTCGATCGACAATTTTTTGGACGATCGTCAAACCGGCTCCTGTACCGCCACCATATTCGTCTTGTGCGTGGAGTCGCTTGAATATCTGAAAAACTCGCTCCAAATGCTTTTGGGGGATGCCAATGCCGTTATCTCGCACATAAAACGTATATAAACTTGGGTCGTTACTGCTCCCGGGTTCTGATTCGATCGAACCAATTTCCACCCATTTCTCGGTTTTATTATTATATTTAATCGCGTTACTCATCAGGTTGAGGAATAACTCGCTAACTAGAGTGCGATCGCAGGCAACTGTCGGCAACGATTGAGTGCGAAACTCGATCGCTTGCGGAGGCCCGCCGATCTTTAAAATGTCGATCGACTGTCGCACTAAATCGTTGAGATTTGTCGGTTGGCGCGAAAGTTCGGTGCGTCCCAGCCGAGAATAGTGTAGCAGAGAGTTAATCAGATCCTCCATGCGTTGGGTTAGGCGCACCAGCGTTTGCAATTTAGCGATGCCGTCAGAATCCAACACATCCCCGTAATCTTCTATCAAGAAATTGGAATAGTTATGAATGCCGCGCAGCGGTTCTTTGAGATCGTGGGATGCGACGTAGGCGAAGGCATCTAATTCTGTGTTGCTGCGTTCCAATTCTAGATTGATCTTTGCCATTTCATCTGCCTGACTGAGGATAATCCCGACGATCAGGCTGCACAGTTCGGTGGCGACTTCGATCTCGCAGGACTTCCAGGGTAACGAGCAACCCTGCACCGTTTCTTGCCAGAGTTCAAAGGATTTGCGAGGAGACAACCGCATCTCGCGATCGATTGTGACTTCGACAGGTTTGTTCGGGTTGCCGCCCCAGTTGACTGTTTGAATCACTTCTGGACGGAACCAGAGTATATAATTTTGGTTGACTTTGGAAATTTCTAATGCTAACAGTCCACTCGCAACGCTCTTAAATGACTCTGCGGTTGGATAAATTTCAGATAGCGATCGGGTTTGAAACAGGTTGTGTTGAATTTGGCTTTTAATCCATTCCCGCAGGGCAGGAATTTCAGCTTCTGGGGGCGTTTCACCAATACAAATAACTTGTTCTCCCGCGCAAACCGCCACTCCCGTCGCACCCACTAGCTCTAGCAGGTTCGAGTTGAGTTGAACTAATCCATCCCAGAAGCTTTTTGACTGAGCTAGCGATTCTACAAACTTGCTTTGCAGCGACTTCAATGTCATTTTGTAGTCTAAGTCTTCACGATCTTGTTTGTTTGCAAGTTCGATCGACATTACCTGCCCCACAAACTCGCACATGGTTCGCACGCTATAGGGGACGTAGTTCGGCGTCGAATGATGGCAAGCAATCAGCCCCCATAATTTTTGGTCTTGGATCAGTGAAATAGACATGGAGGCTGATACACCCATATTTTTGAGGTATTCTAAGTGTACGGGAGACACGCTCCGCAGCACCGATAAACTCAAATCCGTCGGGCGCGAGTCTAACGGATTGTCCGCTGGGACTAACGCCACAGGCTCATAGGAGGAGTCGGGAATTAATCGCAACCAGTTGAGGGTATAAAGCTCTCTCGCTTGCTGGGGAATGTCGCTGGGCGGATAGTGCAAGCCCAGATAAGGCGTTAGCGTTTCTACCCGATCTTCTGCAATCACCCGTCCAGCTCCTGCGGCATCAAATTGATATACCATAACGCGATCGAATCCAGTGATTTTTCGCACTTCTTTAACTACAACCCCGCACATCTCCAGCAAGGTTGGAGCCTTTTGAATTTTAGTAATCGTTCCTTTTAATCGCTGGTAAAAATTGAAAAAGTCTGTTTTTTGTCTTTTCTTTTTGGGTTCCAATTCTAAAAAAATTATGGTATTGCAGCGATGAACAATGCCATCAAACAGAAGTAATTTTGTTTTAGCTTTCAGAGAAATATCTAACGGATTTACATACTCAAAGTCTTCGCTTAAGCACTGCCGAATTGCATTAATCTGCTTAGCAGCGAGTAAGTTTAATAGCGGTTTGCCCAACAGTTCTTGGGGCTGTTGACCTAGCAAAGCCAACGTGTTATTGCTGACCTGGACAATCTTTAAGTCAGGTTCCTGCAAAACCAACAGCACCCCGTGGGGCTGAATCAGCCCTGGAATTTGAATCGGTTCGCGATCGCAGTTGGTTAAATCGACAGTTTGGGTGAAATCAACAACTTCATCTATCATGAATCGTGCGTAGAACTCCGGCTAAAAATGATTGCTATTTCTATTCATTAAAGCACTTTTCTAAGAGCGGGAAACGAGCTGGTAAATTCGCCTCCAAAGCCGGACAACTCTCCAGGGAAGTCTTGCATATCATTACTGGCATTGCTTCGTAACCCACAAAGGCGGTTGCGATACTCGGTATCGCCCCGCCCCGCGCGATCGACTCAGCTAACAAATAGCTGCCGCTTCTTCATCACAAGAATAGGTAGAAACTCCGTCCTTCTAGGACGGCTTTACATGAATTTTTTGTTAAAACCTGGTATTTCACAAGGGCAGTGCTAGACTGTGAAAGCAACGCACTCAAGGTGAGCATGACACTAAAAGCCTTCAGCTACCGATTCTACCCAACACCGGAACAAGAAAGTTTGTTGCGACGCACGTTGGGTTGTACTCGCTTGGTTTACAACTGTGCGTTAGCTGCAAGAACTGAAGCCTGGTACAAAGACCAAAAACGGGTAGGGTATGCTGAGACTTCTTCAATGCTAACAGAATGGAAGAAAACCGAAGAACTTGATTTTCTGTCAGAAGTTAGCTGCGTGCCATTACAACAATGCTTGCGCCACCTGCAAACTGCTTACACCAACTTTTTTGATGGACGGGCAAAGTATCCCAACTTCAAAAAGAAAAGGAACGGCGGTAGCGCACAGTTTACTAAGTCGGCATTTAAGTTCAAGGATGGACAAGTCTACTTAGCAAAGTGCGCGCAAGCGTTGCCTATTCGCTGGAGTCGGACACTACCTGTCGGCGCAGCACCATCAACTATTACAGTGAAGCTGGCACCATCAGGTAGGTGGTCAGTCTCTCTGTTGGTAGATGTTGAAATCAAACCTTTACCTTCGTCAGACAGTCAAGTTGGCATTGACTTGGGAATTGCGAGCTTGCTCGCTCTTAGTACAGGCGAAAAGATTGCCAACCCCAAAGGATTTAAGGCGAAGTATCGCAAGCTATCAAGGGCGCAGAAAGCTTTAACCCGGAAACAAAAAGGGTCAAATAACCGACACAAAGCACGGCTTAAAGTAGCGAGAGTGCATCAAGAAATTGCTGATGCAAGGAAAGACAACCTTCACAAGTTAACAACGCGGTTGGTGCGCGAAAACCAAACCATCGCCGCCCTTGAATTTGGCTGTGAAGAATATGGTCAAGAACCGGAAATTAGCTCTCGCTATCAGTGACGCTAGTTGGGGCGAATTGGTCAGGCAACTTGAATACAAGTGCGATTGGTACGGTCGCACTTTAATTAAGATTGACCGATGGTTTCCGAGTTCCAAACGATGTTTTGAGTGCGGACACATCGTTTCCAAGTTGCCGTTGAATATCCGGGAATGGGATTGTCTCAACTGTGGAGCGCACCACGACCGAGATATCAATGCGGCAAAAAATATTTTGGCGGCAGGGCTTGCCGTATCAGTCTGTGGAGCGACCGTAAGACCCGAACAGAGTAAATCTGTTAAGGCTGGTGCGAAACCCCGCAAGGGACAGAAGCAGAAACCTAAATCGTGAGGTTTGGGAATCCCCGTGCGGGGTTTCGCCGGGGTGGATGTCAAGCGTCCATTAATGTATTCGCTGGGGGGTTCCGTTTCCGGCAGCTTCAGAAACTCTTCTAGGGTAAGGGCATTTGTGACAAGTTAAGAAAAAGTGCAAATTGTCAAGGGGGTATACAAAAAAAGGTAAAATAGAATGAAACCTTGACCAGGCAAGCATTTGAGCAAGTCATGAGTAGTAAAAAACGCATTCACCG